>CBINIO010000071.1:0-12120 GCA_966250725.1 uncultured Chitinophaga sp. | reverse complement strand
GTGGCGAGCGATACGCCGTAGGTCACGCTGGCGTTGTCGTTGTTGGTGAGACCGCGGTCCGCGGAAGTGTTCATGTACGAAGCGCGCAAAGCCAGGCTGATGCGGTCGTTCAATGCATGGTCCACGTTGATGCGGGCGGAGTTGTTGATATAACCGGTGTTTTTGATGATGCCGTCCTCGCTTCTGCGGTTGGCGGAGAAATATACGCCGGTGCGCTCGGTGCCGCCGTTCACGCTGACGTTCGTGTTGGAAACAAGCCCCGTTTCACCGTACATTTCTTTTTCGTAATCGTACAGCTTGCCGGCGTCGCGCGCGGTGATGAACATGCCCCGTTCAGTTGCGCCGCCTCTGTCAAAAGCGGTTTCTTCGGTGAACTGGCGGACGCCGAGCAGCTTGCGGGCTTTGGTAAACCCGATGTCCTGGCTCAGGCGCACCAGCGTGCGGCCGAGGTTGGTGCCTTTTTTGGTGGTGATGAGGATCACGCCCGCGGCGGCTTTGGAGCCATAGATGGCGGCTGCGGACGCGCCTTTCAGTATCTCGATGTTCTCGATATCGTCCGGGTTGATGTCTGCCACGCGGCTGGACGGGTTGTCCTGGTTCTGCGGGTTGCCCGCGGTGGCCGCGCCGGTAACGATGTTGATGCCGGCGGGCACGCTGATGTTGGAAATAAAAATGCCGTCTACCACGTACAGCGGCTGCGAGTTGCTGAAGATGGACGTAACGCCGCGCATTTTTACGGAAATGCCGCCGCCGGGAGCGCCCGAGTTGGCGGTGATAAGCGCGCCGGGAATTTTGCCGCTGAGCGCCGCGTCGAAGGTTTGCGCGGGCGCCACGCCGTAGAGCTGTTTGGCTGAGATGGTGGCTACCGCGTTGGCGAGGTTGCTTCTTTTTACGGAAGTGGCGAGGCCCGTGATCACTACCTCGTCAAGGTTCGCGTAATCTTCCTCGATGGTAACGTTCAGCGTGGCGCCGCTCACCACGATGTTCTGCGTTTTGTAACCCGTGTAGGAAAAAATAAGGGTGCTGCCGTTGCCGGCTTCAATGGAATAACGCCCCTGGGCGTCGGTAACGGTGCCGCGGTTGCTGGCCTGCAGCCTGACCGTAACGCCCGGCACGGGATTGCCGGAAGCGTCGGTAACGGCGCCGCTGATCTTTTGCTGGGCCCATGCCGCTGCGGATATGAGCAGCAGCAATACCAGCAATGCAAGTGGTTTGGACAGATACATGTTCTGGCGATTTAGAGGTTTAAGAATGATGAGAGGTTGATAAGAAAAATGCGTGCATGGTTTCGGGGCGGACGGTAAGATGCCAGCCATGCTGTTAGTGAGGTACATTTGTGCGCATGAGAAATGAATTTAGAGGTTGATAAAAAAACTTATCAACTGCAAGGTCAGATGGGGATCGTTGTAGTATCGGATCAGTTCTTCAGGCTCCGGGTTTTTTGCGTGTTTCGCGAGTTTGTAATGCTGCATGGTCTGACCCTGCAACGGATAATTAGGGTTGATGATAAACGATTAGTGCCTTTACATGTTTCAGCGTTTAGATTTATTTTCAGGACTTGCGATATGGTTCGTGCGATTTCCGCAGATTAATGAAATTTATGCTAAAGTAGATTTGTTTGTTTTCCCTCTTTTGTTTATATTATTTCTGACTGTAATCTGATAGCCGTGATAGGCAATTTCCCAATTTACATTTAACTTGCGGGGTCATGCAACAATACCTTGATCTATTACAACATATTATCACGCGGGGGAACAATAAAACGGACCGCACCGGGACTGGCACCCGCAGCGTGTTCGGCTACCAGATGCGGTTCGACCTGAAAGCGGGTTTCCCGCTGGTGACCACCAAAAAGCTCCATCTCAAATCGATCATATACGAATTGCTCTGGTTCCTGAAAGGCGACACGAATGTGCGTTACCTGCAGGACCATGGTGTGAGGATCTGGGACGAATGGGCCGACAAGGACGGCAATCTCGGTCCCGTGTACGGCAAACAATGGCGCAGCTGGGAAGGGGCGAACGGGAAAACTATCGATCAGGTGACCGATCTCATCAGCCAGATCAAAAAGAACCCTGACAGCCGCCGGCTGATCATCAGTGCCTGGAACGTGGCCGACCTGCCGGATATGGCGCTGAGCCCCTGTCATTGTCTTTTCCAGTTTTATGTGGCGGACGGCAGGCTGAGCTGCCAGCTGTACCAGCGCAGCGCCGACGTATTCCTGGGCGTACCGTTCAACATCGCGTCCTACGCGCTGCTTACGCTGATGATCGCGCAGGTATGCGGCCTGGAGCCGGGTGAATTTGTGCACAGCTTTGGCGACGTGCACCTGTACAACAATCATTTCGAGCAGGCGCAGCTGCAGCTTACACGCGAGCCGTACCCCTTGCCGCAAATGAAGCTGAACCCGGATGTGAAAGATATTTTCTCTTTTGAATACGAGGACTTCACTCTCGAGAATTACCAGTTTCACCCACACATCAAAGCCCCGGTAGCAGTATGATCTCCATTATCGTAGCGGCATCTGAAAACAACGTGATCGGCCTCGACAACGGTTTGCCCTGGCGCCTGCCGGCCGATCTGCAGTTTTTCAAGAACACGACCTGGGGTAACCCGGTGATCATGGGCCGCAAAACATTTGAATCCATGGGCGGCAAGCCGCTGAAAGGCCGGCAGAACATCGTGATCACCCGCCAGAAGGATTATGCGCCGGAAGGCGCTACGGTAGTGTCGTCCATCGATGCGGCCATCACCATCGCGGAGGATTTTGACGTGGACGAGATCTTTATCACCGGTGGTACGGAAATATTCCTGCAATCATTTTCCCGCGTCGACAAAATCTACATGACGCGCGTGCATGCGACGATCAAAGGCGATGCACATTTCCCCGCCATCAACCCCGAGGAATGGGAGCTGACGCATGCGGAAGATCATCCGGCGGATGAGAAACATGCGTATGCTTTTACGTTTCAGACGTGGGAGCGGAGGTAGTTTATTTTTACGTCAGGCTTCGGGTTTTGTAATCCCTTTACCGAAACCACCTAAAGGCGGTGTTCTGAAAGGTACCCATTCAGCGATCTTCTCGATGCTGCCTTCGATAACAAACAGTCTTCCGTCGATGGAAACGAGGTGGCTGCCGATGGAGCCGATCCGTTTTTCGATGGCTTCGAATCTTGCTTCAAAGCGGGCTTCCATGTCGTCAAGCCGTTTTTCAACAATGGAGAGGCGGTTTTCTACAGCGTCCATACGTTTTTCAAGCGAGGCTACGCGGGTTTCCAGCACGTCCATGCGTTTTTTTAACGCATCCATTCGTGCTTCCAACGCATCCATCCGTTTCTCCAGCATACTCAGTCGCCTTTCGATCGCATCCAAACGAATGTCGATGCCGTCCAGCCGTTGGTCGATAGTTTCCAGCCGGGTTTCAAACCGGATTTCCAGCGAGTTCATGCGCGTGTACATCCCGTCCAGCCGTTTGTCGATCGACGCCAGTTTCGAGAGCACTTCCTGTAAGATTGTCAATACTTCCATGCGAATAATTTATACAGTAAAATTGCCGCAGAACCCAATACAGGTCAAGCAAAACCCGATCCGTTTTACGGAGAATATCTCGGTTTTCCGAACGTTTAATGAATTATGCAATGGTTAGTTGTTTACTCTTTCTTCTACCTGTTTCAGGCGCGTTTCCAGCTGTTCGTTCTTCTTATTCTGCTCTATAATATAGAGAGTAAGCTCTTCCACCTTTTGCAACAGCTTGCGGTTGATTTCCGCAAGGTCCTGCCCCTCTTTTTCCACCTCATCTGCCGAAGGCATTTCGGGTAGATGTTTATTGGTTTTGATGAATTGCTCGAGTTGAGACAATGGCCGCAGGCGATAATCTTCATGAAACACAAAATCCGGCCAGGCACTATAGGATTTGACCTTTACTTTCGTAAAAATAGCGCTGCCGTTAACGGCCAGCTTGTAACCCCTGGTATCGATGGTGCCGATGCCCACGCTGCCGTCAGCTTTTACCATCATCAGGTTTGCGCCGCCGCTATTTATGGCTAGCACATTGTTCGCCTGTAACCTTGTATTTGACTTGCTGCGACCGTCGAGAATCACTGCGGCCGCGAATACGTCATTGAGGACCGGCGTTGCATCTGCCGCTTCGCCGGTGATATAAATACCGTAAGGCCGGGTGTCTGCCTTTGAGCGGCCGATAATGTAGGGGATATATTGAGTAGGATTACTGGTAGCATTTTCAAATCGGAGATTCGCTTCGGTATACGGGATAAAATCATATGTAAAGGAAGCCTGCCGGGTACCCAGGGCAGCGTTTACATGCAGTTTCGAAACGGGTGACAAAGTGCCTATCCCCACCGAGCCGACGGAGTCCAGCTTATTGGTTGCCTGCGCAAAAGCGGACAGGGCAAACAAACATGGGCTTATACAGAACATACCGGTAAGGGAAATCTTTTTTGAGATCATACAATCATTTTTAGGTATTATGGGAATAATATCGGGATAACTAAACATATATAGTTAACGGATAACAAAATAAGAAAATCCTGAAAATGTATTTGCGGTTTTACTTAATTATCACCGTCCCCACCTTATCCGTCAGCTCTTTCGCCATCTGTTTAAGATGCACGTCCATTTCAAGACATTTCTTCACCATCTCGAAATCGCTCGCATCTTTCAGCTCCTGCTGGTTTTCGTCGATCAGCCGGCGGATCTTGCGGAGGATCAGGTAATGGGTGGCGCTGATGGTGTCTTTTACAAATGCGTCGTCGCCGTAAACGGTCTTGATCTCGAATTTGTCGCGCCAGTTCGCGCTCAGGTCGGCTTCCTTGTCTTCAAGGATGAGGGCCACGTTTTGGGCGATCTCCTGGTCCTGGTGATAGAGGAACCATTTTTTATCAAGGGGCGTGCCCTCGTCGTATCGGGCTTTGTATTCGTGCAGGATCTTTTTTACCACTTCGCTTTCCGCCAGCGATTCAAAATCGTATGGCATGCGGAAAATATAATCGGCCACGGTGATCTTGCTTTCCTCGTCGAATATTTTATCGCCGAAACGGAGCAACACTTTTATCAGCTCGCGTTCCTGCTTTTCGTCTTTGTTGAAAAGGTTGTCCGGGGCGGCTTCGGGTTGATCTTTTTCGTCGAAGTATTCGGGGTACAGCTCGGCGAGGGAGGGGCCGTCTTCCTGCGCGGGCGTGTCCTGTCCGCGGTTTTTGAAACGGTTCTGCTCCTGCGCGGCCTGTTTGGTGAGTCGGTCGCGGATGTATTTGTTCACCAGCGACACCATGCCTTCTTCGTCGATCTTCAGTAGCTGGCTGCACTGGCGGATATAATCCTGTTGTTTCGTGAAATCCTCTACCTTGTCGATACGCGCGATGGTTTCGGCGATCTCGTTTACGAGCTGGTTTTTCTTCGCGGTATCGTTGCCGGCCTCGCGGAGTGAAACCTGTAGCTTGAAGAGGATAAAGTCCTGTTTGTTTTCCGCGATGAATTGCCGGAAACCGTCTACGCCGATCTTCTGCACATAGCTGTCAGGGTCTTCGTTGTCGGGAATGAGGGCGAGCTTTACGTTGAGCCCTTCTTCAATCGCCATGTCCAGCCCGCGCAGCGCGGCTTTTACGCCTGCGTTGTCGCCGTCGTACAGGATGGTGAGGTTGCGCGTGTATTTTTTGATAAGGCGGAGCTGGTCCGTCGTCAGCGACGTTCCGCTGGACGCTACTACGTTCTCGATGCCGGCCTGGTGGAGGGATACGACGTCCGTATACCCTTCCACGAGTAAACATTCGTCCAGCTTGTCGATCGCATGCCGGGCGAAGTAGGTGCCGTACAGCACCTTGCTTTTTACATAGATGTCGTTTTCCGGGGAATTGATGTATTTGGGCGCGCGGTCGCTTTTTATGAGGATGCGCGCGCCAAAACCCAGCACTTTGCCGCTCTGGTTGTGAATGGGGAAGATGACGCGGCCGCGGTAATTGTCTGCCGGCTGTTCGTTGCGGATGGTAACGAGCCCCGTTTTTTGCAGCAGCTCCATGTTATACCCTTTGTGCTGCGCTTCGCGCACGAATGCGTCGCGCAGGTTGAGGCAGTAACCAAGCTGGAATTTCCGGATCGTTTCTTCGGTAAAACCCCTTTCTTCAAAATAGCTCAAACCTACGTTCTGGCCTTCTTCGGTTTCATGAAGGGTGCTGACGAAATAATCCCGCGCGAAATTATTGACGATAAAAAGACTGTCCGCCAACTGCTGCCGGGCGCGTACTTCCGGGCTTACTTCCTTTTCCTCGATCTCCACGTTGTATTTGGCGGCGAGCCAGCGGAGCGCTTCCACGTAGGAGTATTTTTCGTGCTCCATGAGAAAGCTGATGGTATTGCCGCTTTTGCCGCAGCCAAAACACTTATAGATCTCTTTGCTGCCGGAAACGGTGAAGGAAGGGGACTTTTCGTTGTGAAAAGGACAAAGCCCCATGTAGTTGGCGCCGCGTTTCTTCAGCTTTACGAAGGAACCGACGATTTCCACAATGTCTATCCGGTTGAGTATCTGTTGTATGGTGTTCTGGGAGATCAAATCGTTTTCGGGTTTGAGCTGATGACTAACTGCACATTCCGCAATCTGCAGGTAAAATATCTTTCCCGGAATAAATTTTTACGGCAAATTCCGAAAAGCAAACTTAGCGAAAAATCGGCAAGAGGTTAACGGTTTGGCAAATCGCCCGGCAGGGCCGCCGGCATTTTTGGCCCCGGCGCAACAATTACCTAAATTTGAAGATTCTCCGAAAGAGATTCACCAAAACAAAACAGTACAATGTCAAAAGAAGTATTTATCGTTTCCACGGCCCGTACGCCGATCGGCAGCTTGAACGGGGCGCTGGCTTCCGTTCCCGCCACCACGCTGGGCGCCACGGTGATCCGCGCCGCGCTCGAAAGGGCGGGCGTGGGTGTGGACCAGGTGCAGGAAGTATACATGGGTAACGTGATCAGCGCCAACATCGGCCAGGCGCCCGCCACGCAGGCCAGCCTGTACGCCGGGCTTCCCAATACCGTGCCTGCCACTACGGTGAACAAAGTTTGCGCGTCAGGGCTGAAAGCCATCATGCTCGGGGCGCAAAGCATCCTGCTGGGCGACAACGACGTGGTGGTGGCCGGGGGCATGGAAAGCATGAGCAATATCCCGTATTATCTCGATAAAGCCCGCAGCGGCTACCGCCTGGGGCACGGCTCCGTGATCGACGGCATCCTGCGCGACGGGCTCTGGGACCCGTACTCCGATTTCCACATGGGCAATGCCGGGGAAATTTGCGCCAAAGAATACAATATTACGCGCGAAGACCAGGACAATTTCGCGAAACAAAGCTACCAGCGCGCCGCCGAGGCCTATCAAAACGGCTATTTCGACAACGAGATCGTGCCGGTGGGCGTGGGCGGCAAAACGCCCGTGGTGGTGAATACGGACGAGGAATATACAAAGGTGAACTTTGAAAAAATGACCACCCTGAAGCCCGCTTTCCAGAAAGACGGCACCATTACCGCCGCCAATGCGTCCAAGATCAACGACGGTGCGGCGGCCGTGCTGCTGGTGAGCGGCGAAAAGCTGAAAGAGCTGGGACTGAAGCCTCTTGCGCGCATTGTGAGCTTCGCGGACGCTTCGCAGGCGCCGGAATGGTTCACCACCACGCCCGTGATCGCCGTGAGCAGGGCCCTGGCAAAGGCGGGTCTTACCATGCAGGACATGGACTTTACCGAGATCAACGAGGCGTTCAGCTGCGTGGCGCTGGCCAACGAACGCGACCTTGGCGTAAAGCCCGGCACCCTCAACGTGTGGGGCGGGGCGGTGGCGCTGGGTCACCCGATCGGCTGCAGCGGAGCGCGTATCGTGGTAACGCTTTCTTCCATCCTGCAGCGGCTCGGCGGGCGGTACGGCGTGGCCGGTATCTGCAATGGCGGCGGCGGGGCGAGCGCCATGGTGATAGAGAAAATGTAAATGCTTTGCTTTTTGGCAAACAAACGATAAATTTGCCCTGCCTTTTAAAAAAGGGGAAGAATATATTTCAATTAACTATTATAGAACCAAATGCGTCAGATAGCCTTCAGACAAGCCTTAAGAGAAGCCATGCAGGAAGAAATGCGCCGTGATGAGCGGGTGTTCCTGATGGGAGAGGAAGTGGCGGAATATAACGGAGCGTACAAAGTAAGCCAGGGTATGCTGGATGAATTCGGTCCCCGTCGTGTAATTGATACCCCTATCGCCGAGCTGGGCTTTACGGCTATCGGTGTAGGCGCCGCCCAGAACGGGTTACGCCCGGTGGTGGAGTTCATGACCTGGAACTTTGCCGTGCTGGCGATGGACCAGATACTGAATACCGCTTCCAAAATGCTCGCCATGAGCGGCGGACAGGTGGGCTGCCCCATTGTTTTCCGTGGTGCTACCGGTTCTGCCGGTCAGCTGGGCGCGCAGCACTCTACTGCTTTTGAAAGCTATTACGCCAATATCCCCGGCCTGAAAGTGATCTCCGTTTCCAACCCTTACGACGCCAAAGGCCTGCTGAAAGCGGCCATCCGCGACGACGACCCGGTTGTGTTCATGGAGTCGGAAGTAATGTACGGCGATATGGGCGATGTGCCCGAAGAGGAATATATCATCCCCATCGGTAAAGCGGACATCAAACGCGCTGGTAAGGACGTTACCATCGTATCTTACAATAAGATGATGAAAGTAGCCCTGGGCGCGGCTGAAGAGCTGGCGAAGGAAGGCATCGAGGCCGAAGTGATCGACCTGCGCACCATCCGCCCGCTGGACTGGTTCACCATCCTGGAATCCGTAAAGAAAACCAACCGCCTGGTGATCGTGGAAGAACAGTGGCCGTTCTCCAGCGTATCTTCCGAAATTGCTTACCGCATCCAGAAAGAAGGTTTCGATTACCTGGACGCCCCGATCCGCCGCATTACGGCCGCCGACGCGCCGATGCACTATGCGCCGAACCTGGTGAAGGCATACCTGCCTGACGTGGAAAGAACGGTGAAGCTGGTGAAGGAAGTGATGTATATGAAGAAATAGATTTTCTGCAGATATTGAAAAAGCCCGTTCCGGTTGGAATGGGCTTTTTTTTATATCCCGGTGTTAACACTTGAATATACTTTGGTAAGATATGTTTGAAGGAAGGTGTGTCCTAACTCCCAAAAAGATCCGTACTCAAATACCTATCCCCACGGTCGCAAATAATACAAACGATCACCCCACTGCTCAGCTCGCGCGCCACGCGCACCGCCGCCGCCACCGCGCCGCCGCTGCTCATACCGCAGAAAATAGCTTCTTCCCGCGCCAGCCGGTTCGTCATGATGCGCGCCTCCTCTTCGGAAATATCCATGATCCGGTCCACCCGCTGCCGCTCGAAGATCTTCGGCAGGTAAGCTTCCTGCCATTTGCGGATACCGGGTATGCGCGACCCCTCCGTCGGCTGGCAACCCACGATCTGCACGCCGGGATTCACTTCCTTCAAAAAACGGCTCACACCCATGATGGTCCCCGTGGTACCCATGGCGGACACAAAATGCGTGACTTTCTGCTGCGAATCGCGCCAGATCTCGGGGCCGGTAGTGCGGTAATGCATGCCGTAGTTGTCCGGGTTGGCAAACTGGTTCAGCATAAAATAACCGCCTTTCTCTGCCTGCGCATGCGCATAGTCGATGGCGCCTTCCATGCTTTTTTCCTTGGGCGTCAGCACTACCTTGGCGCCAAAGGCTTCCATGGTGAGCACTCTTTCGCGCGTGGCGTCTTCGGGCATCACTATTTCGATCTCCACGTTAAAAAGATTGGCGATCATCGCCAGCGCAATACCGGTATTGCCGCTGGTGGCCTCTATAAGCTTGATGCCGGGACGAAGCTCGCCGCGGTCCAGCGCGCCTTTGATCATGCCGTACGCCGCCCTGTCTTTTACGCTTCCGCCGGGATTGGTGCCCTCGAGCTTGGCATAGATGGTTACGTCAGGGTTTTCGGGAATGCGTTGCAGGGCCACCATGGGGGTGTTGCCCACTAAATCCAGAACTGATCTCATAGTTTAAATCACTTTTATGCTGCCGTCTGCTTTGTAATAGATCCTTGAATGCGGCTCAACGGTCTTGATGAGCCATACGTTGCCGCCAATGATGCTGTGGTGGCCGATCACGGTGTCGCCGCCGAGAATGGTGGCGCCGGCGTATATCACCACATGCTCTTCGATGGTAGGGTGGCGTTTGGCGCGCGCCATCTGCTTGTCGATGCTGAGCGCGCCCAGGGTCACGCCCTGGTATATTTTTACATGCGGGCCGATCACGGTGGTTTCGCCGATCACCACGCCGGTGCCATGGTCTATGCAGAACCAGGGCGCGATCTCGGCCGCCGGGTGAATGTCGATGCCGGTGCGCGCATGCGCGAATTCGGTGATCACCCTCGGCAGCAACGGCACTTTCAGCAAATGCAGCCCATGCGCCACGCGGTACGCCGCAATGGCGTAAAAGCCGGGATAGGCGCGGATCACTTCGTACAGGCAGGTGGCGGCGGGATCACCCTGCAGGATGGCTTCCGCGTCTTTGGTCAGGTCCGCATAAATGCCGGGCACCAGGTCCATAAAACCCCGCGCGATGGCTTCCGGCGTATCTTTCAGCTGCGGGCCCATGTTCGCCAGCAGCAGCGTCAGCTGTGTTTCCAGCTTCACGGCGTATTGTTCCAGCGCCGCTTCGTCCAGTACTTTGCCGTTATGCTCCGGGAAAAGCCAGTTCAACAGGTCGCTGCAAAATGCCCATACTTCTTCAGAAGACGGGTAAGCCGATTCTCCCGCGGCGGCATGCCGCGCTTTCAATTGTTCCAGTAATTTTTTTATCATAACGGATAGTTACCCGGGGCTAAAATTACAGAAAAACCGACAAGATCAGTAGACTTTTATATCTGCAAAGCGGCCATCCATAAAGATTTATTTTTGGCACTGCTGCGCCATGAGAGTATTTTGTGGTAGGTTCCCCGTTTTGCTTTATTTTTGGCACTGTTTAAAATAGTAGACAACCTATGGCCAATATCCTGATAATTGACGACGAGAAAAGCATCCGTAAAACGCTGTCGGAGATCCTGACCTATGAAGGGTACAAGATCGAAGAGGCGGCAGACGGGGCGGAAGGTTTCAAAATGTTCCAGGCGAAAGCCTACGATGCCGTGCTGTGCGACATCAAAATGCCGAAAATGGACGGCCTCGAATTCCTGGAAAAAGCAAAAGAGACCAATCCTGACGTGCCCATCATCATGGTGAGCGGCCACGGGAATATCGATACCGCGGTGGACGCGGTGAAAAAAGGCGCGTACGACTACATCTCCAAACCGCCCGACCTCAACCGCCTGCTCATCACCCTGCGCAACGCGCTGGACAAAACCACGCTGGTGGCCGAAACCAAAACGCTGCGCAAAAAGGTGAACAAAACGCCGGAAATGATCGGCGAATCGAATCCCATCGTAAAGATCAAGGACACGATCCATAAAGTGGCGCCCACCGACGCACGCGTGCTGGTAACCGGCGAGAACGGCGCCGGCAAAGAGCTGGTGGCCCGCTGGATACATGCATACAGCAACCGCGCCAGCGGCCCGCTCGTGGAAGTGAACTGCGCGGCCATCCCCAGCGAGCTGATCGAAAGCGAGCTGTTCGGTCATGAAAAAGGTTCCTTTACTTCCGCGATCAAACAACGCATCGGCAAGTTCGAACAGGCCAACGGCGGCACGCTGTTCCTCGACGAGATCGGCGATATGAGCCTCAGCGCACAGGCCAAAGTGCTGCGCGCGTTGCAGGAAGGAAAGATCACCCGCGTGGGCGGCGACAAGGAGATCAGCGTGGACGTGCGCGTGGTGGCGGCTACCAATAAGGACCTGCTGAAGGAAGTGGAGGACAAAAATTTCCGCCTCGACCTTTACCACCGCCTCAGCGTGATCCTCATCCATGTGCCTTCGCTGAACGACAGGAGGGAAGATGTGCCTTTGCTGGTAGATCACTTCCTGGACGCGGTTTGCGCCGAATACGGCACCGCCCGCAAAACGGCGGACAAAGACGCGATGAAGGCGCTGCAGAACCATCACTGGACGGGCAACATCCGCGAATTGCGCAACGTGGT
>CBINIO010000070.1:0-12152 GCA_966250725.1 uncultured Chitinophaga sp. | reverse complement strand
TAGGCGGGAACAGCGGCCCTTTCCTTCCGGTATCCGGCGGCCCGCACTTCGCTTACGGGGGCGGTAATATCGGCATCGGCAGCTTTCCCACGCCGCCGCTGAACAAGCTCGACGTAAATCTCGGCAGCAACGAAGTGGCCGGCGAACGCGTGCGCTTCGGCTCCGCGGTGATCAGCAACGGGCAGGGCGGCTCCGTGAACATGGCGCAGTTCGCGCATGTAAACCAGGCCACCGGCAACAACACCTTCGCGCTGCGGCAGGGGCCAAGCGGCGATGTGAACATCAACGCGCCCACCGGTCAGCCCATCGCGTTCACGCATGGCCGGCTTACGCCCCGCATGCATATCGATACGAACGGCATCGTGATCATCGGCAGCCAGGCGGTATTGCCCACCACGAATGCCACGCACCTGCTGCAGGTGCACGGTCATGCCGCCAAATCCGTAGGCGGCGGCACCTGGTTCGCCGTGTCCGACGAACGCGCCAAACAGAACGTGCGCGATTTCGAGGACGGCCTGGAAAAACTCATGAAGGTGAGAACGGTGCGCTTCAACTACAATGGAAAATACAACACCAATCCCGACCATGAAGAGTTTGGCGTGATAGGGCAGGAGATCCGGGAAATATTCCCTTACATGACCTCCACCGGCGCCATTACCGACGATGGCGCGAAAAAGGAAGAAGACCTGCTGATGTTCAACAGCAGCCCGCTGATATTCGTGATGGTAAACGCCATACAGGAATTGACGCAGCGCGTGCAAACCCTTGAAGCGCGCGTGAAAAAGCTGGAAGGAAAAAAATAGATCATGGACGAAGTAACCCCCATCTTTGCCGGCCCGCCCGAAATGAAGAGCCAGGATTTCGCCTTTCTCCGCGAAGAAGGCATGAAAGTGCTGCGCAGTGTGGCGGCCCTCAGCTGGACCGATCATAACCTGCACGACCCCGGCATTACGCTGCTGGAAGCCTGCTGTTACGCCATTACGGAAATGGGGCTGCGAAGCGGCATGCCCATGCGCGACCTGCTTGCCAGCGACGCGGGCGGCCGCCCGCAGGACTTTGTGACCGCGGCCGGCATCCTGCCGACAGCGCCTGTAACGCAGCGGGATATACGAAAAATACTCATCGACCACCCGATGGTGCAAAACGCATGGGTGTTCCCGCTGGAATCTGAACCGGCCGGCAAGATCAAGGTGCTGCTTGAGTTCACCGACAAACAGCTTAACAGCAACAACTTCGCCGTAACCGTGCTGCCGCCGGCGCTCGGTTTTGAAGTAGAGGTAGATGTCGCATTTCCTTTCTGGGACGAAGAAGACGCCCGGCCCTTTGGCGAGGATGTCATTTTGCAGAACGTCACCTTCCAGGCGTTCGCCCCCGGCGTGTTCTGGACGCCCATTGAAGGCACCACTTCGTGGTTCGCCCGCATCAACGTACAATACCAGCCGCCCGTGGGTCCCGCCGCCAACCGCGACCTTGCCGTAGTGGCGCAGATCAATACGCCGCTGCCCGACCCGCTGGCGCAGATACCGCTGGTGCTGAACGAGCTGATGACGTTGACAGATACGCTGGGCGACAACTCGCCGGCCGACCAGACGCTGCTGAAACAGTACAACCGCTGGGTAACACGCGCGAACAGCGCCGTACGCACCATCCAGCGGCATATGACGGCGTACCGCAACCTCTGCGAAGATTTTACCGCCTTTAAAGCGGTGCGTTTGCAGGAAGTGGCCGTCACCGCCAACATCGACGTGAACGCCGGCGTGATACCGGAAGAATTGCTGGCGGATATTTTTGTAAGCATCGACCGGTATATCACGCCGGTCAACCAGTTCCGCAGCCTTACCGATCTGCAGCGGGAGCTGGGCGCGGATGAAATATTCGAAGGCCCGTTCATGGCATCGGGTTTTCTGCCGGACGAGCTGCTTACCGCCACCAACCTGCCCGAGCACGTATTTACTTCGGATATCCTGCGGCTCATTCTCCAGCACCGGGACCAGCGCGGAACGGACGTTGAGCAGCGCGAAGACGTGACCAGCCGCCGCATCAGCGCAGTGCGCAATCTCAGCCTCGCGCTGTTCATGGACAACCGGGTGATCACCACCAACGCCCGCGACGCGCTTTGTCTTATCAATAGCCAGCAGCATGTGCCGCACCTCAGTCCCACAAAATCGAAGATCGTGTTTTACAGGAACGGGCTGGCGGTGCCGTACGATCTTGAGCTTGCCATCACGCTGTTTGAAGCGCGCAAGCAGGAACAGCTGGACAATCCCGTCACCGGCCCGGACGACATCGCGTTGCCCGCCGGGGACAATTATCCCGTATCATCTTATTACCCGATCCAACAAGATTTGCCGGTCGTGTACGGCGTCGGCTACGCCGGTCTGCCGGAATCCGCCACGCTGGCGCGGCGGGCGCAGGCCTTGCAATTGCAGGGGTATCTTTTCTTTTTTGAGCAGCTTACGGCGGGGCTTGCGAGCCAGCTGGGCAACCTCAATGCGTTCTTCTCCTCCGCGCCCGACGAAGAACGGACGATATTCCAGCAGCCGCTGTACGACCTCCCGGAGGTGCGGCAATTGCTGCGGGCGTATAACCCGGCCGGCAGCTTCGAAGCGTTTATGAACGATGCGCAGAACGGCTACCGTACGGCGCTGCGTGCCGCTTCCGAAAACAAGGAGCAATTCCTTGCGCGCCGCAACCGTGTGCTGAATCACCTGCTGGCGATATTCGGGGAAGACATGTACGACACTACCTCGCTGGCTTACCATGAGGCGTCTATCGTGCCGGATGCGGCCTCGTTGCCTTTGCCGCAATTGTTGCAGGTGCAGCAGGCGCAGCGCGACCAGGCGTCGCAGCAACTTATCCGCGAGAAATCCGCATTCCTCCGTGATCTGCCGTCGCTGAGCAGGCACCGCGCGCAGTCGTTTGGCAACCCGGTGTGGAACGCCGCGCATCTGCTGCGCGTATTCCGCGTGCAAGGCGCGTACGGCTGGCAATTGCCGGATGCGGCAGGTACGCCCGTGTTACAGCATGCGGCGCCGGTCGCGTCGGAGGCGATTGCGGGAATGAACGCGGCCACGGCGATGGCGCTTGCGAAATTCAGCGGCAACTTTAGTACGATCGCTGAAGGCGCCTCGTTGCGCGTGGTGCTGAAAGCGCATCCCGACGCGGAAGCGGTGGCCATGAGCCCCGGCCTGTATCCCAATCCTGCCGCGGCTACCACTGCTATCAATACCATAGTAGCCGCGATGCTCGAACATTGGCGCACCCATTCGCTTACGCCGCTGGAACGCCGCCTGCAGCATTTGCTGGAAGTGATGGTGAAAGAGCGCAGGCAGTTGCTCACGGAGCCGGACGTTTACTTTGAAATTTATGACGAACCGCCGCCGATACAAAAGATGTTCAGGTTATGGTCGCTGCCGGGTTTTACCGGCGTAGAACTTTTACGCAGCTCCGGCGGTTACACCGCTGCCACCGATCCGTTGGCGGTTGCGGCTGCGGAAGCGGCCATTCAAACCGTTATCAGCCGCGGTTTGCGCTATGATAATTTTGCGATCACCCAGTCCGGGCCGAATTTTTTTGGCGTGGAACTGCGCTTGCAGGACGGTACGCCCATCGCCGAAGCGCCGGCGGTATTTGCCACGCTGGCGCAGGCCAAAGCGGCGGTGATGCAGATATGGATGCACCTGCACCGCTTTATGAGCGCGGAAGGTTTTTATATGGCGGAGCACCTGCTGCTGGCGCCGAAAGAGCCGCCGGCAACGGAGCTGGCGATCAAAGAGGTGAAAGATCCGTATTCGTTCCAGGTGACTTTTGTATTCCCTTCCGGTTATGCGCAGGACTTCAACGGCGGGGCGAGGGAATTTTCGCGTCCCGAAAAATACCGTGATCCCGAATTCCGGAAACATGCGGAAAAGCAGGTACGCAAAAGCTGCCCCTCGCATATTCTGCCGCGCGTGTTGTGGGTGGACAGGGAATTGCCGGGTGCGCCGCCGAACGCTCCGGGCTTCGGGAATTTTGAAACGCGGTACCGGCTCTGGCAGGAAGCGTGGATCGCGGACGAGACGGATGAAACGGTGATAAGACCGTTGAGAAATTCGCTGGTGGAGATATTGAACCTTATTTATGAGAATGCGGAAGACGAATAAACATATCATCCAGCGGCAAACGTTCGAAATGCGCGGCTACAGCAGGCGCCCCGGTTTTGAATGGGAGCAGCGCGTGGCGGAGCACCACCGGAATATCATCATGCCCGGGATTGAAGCCTGTTTTGACGCAGTGCCCGAAATGGACGAACATCTCGTGATCGATTCCATCGACATCGACCTGGGCGTTTTTACGCATGAAAGTTTTGTAAAGGAAGGGCGGGAAAGGTTGATGCGTTTGCTGGGCGAACATTTGCAGGAATGCCGGAGGAAGGCCGCAGCGGTGCGTACAGCACACCTGCCTGATGTGGATGAGAGAACGGCTGTTCGTCCTCCCGTTCCCGCCGAACGGGTATTCAGTGAAGAAACGGCGGCGGAGGAAGCGTTGTTATATTTTCTGAAGACAGGCGTATTGCCCTGGTGGTTTGCGGGGACGGAAGAACTTTTCACCCCTTCGGCTATCAGCGCCGATATGCTGGAATTGCTACACGGGAACGACGATGCCGTGATCCGTGCTGTAAGGCATTTCCCGGATGAAATGATGTTGTCGCTGCTGGAACGCGTCGTAAAAAACATCGCCGCAGTGGAGCAGGAATGGCATGTGTTCGCGAAAGTTGCGCAACAATTCCCGTCCATCTTTCCCGCCTTCCGGCAACGCTATTGGACGGTGCGGCTGCGTGAGAAAAAGGAGGTGATGGAAAAAGAAACCGTTCTCCATTTATTCACCCCATTCGGTAAAAAATTTGTTGCCGGTATTTATGCTGCATGCGTAAAACAAAGACCCGGTAAACATTTCGGGATATACGCCTCTTTACTGAAACCGACAGGAATATTGAAGCAGGAAGAAGATGAGGAAGAAAAAATATTGCGGCGGGAAGAAGAGAAGAAAAACCCTCATGAAACAAACGAAGCGCATCAGCATGAAAATACGCCGTCAACATACCAAACAAACCGGACTGACGAACAAAACAGCACGGAAGCGCCGCATCATCAAAAAAATGTTCCCGGCGAAGCTCTCTATGTTCACGCCGCAGGTATCATATTGCTGCATCCCTTCCTGGCAGAGCTTTTCAGCAGCACCGGTCTTTGGAAGGAAAACAGGTGGACATCGCAGGCATCTTCTTTCAAAGCCGTACAGCTCTTGTCGTATTTGACCTACGGCCCCGAAGAAGTACCCGAGTACAAGCTCACGTTCCATAAAATACTCGCCGGCATGGACGCCGCTACGCCATTGCCCCCCGAAGCGCCGCTGCTGCCGGAAGAAACCGCCACCTGCACCGAATTGCTCGAAGCCGTGTTGCGTCATTGGACGGCGCTGCGCAGCACCGGTGTGGACGGGCTCCGCGAAGGTTTCCTGCTCCGAAGCGGGAAAGTACAACAAACGCAGAACGGTCTGCAGCTGGACATGGAGCGGCTTGCGCAGGACGTGCTGCTGGCGCGTCTGCCCTGGGGGTATTCCACCGTTAAGCTGCCGTGGCTGGAGCCGCTGCTGACGGTGAACTGGATATAGAACTAAAACAAAAATCAAATATCATGAAGCCACAAGTGAAAAACTTATTACAGGTGTTCAGGCAGCCCTTCCTGTACATCCTCGTTATGTGTCTCCCCATGCTGGCAAAAAGCCAGGAACTGATCACAATAAATGTTCCCAACGCCGATCACGCCTATCATCTGCCCATCAACGCGGCGATCAGCCCCGAGCTTACCATCGGGCCGAGCGGCACCGGCGGCATGGTGTTGTGGGAATTTGCCGCGCCGCTCCCCGGCGGGGCTTCAGCATTGCCGGGAGGCGACGGTTTTACCAAAGACGGTCTCACCCTGCAACTGCCCGCCGCAGAGAACGTGCCCATCAGCGACCTGGAAAAAGTAACGCTCTCTGGTACGCCCACGGTGGCCGGCGTATGGTCATTCACGCTGCGGGTTACCGACCAGGCCTCCGGCAATAACGGCACACGCCTGTTTGAAGTGCATATCAACCAGTCGCTGGACCTCGTGCTGGTGCTGGACCGTTCAGGCAGCATGCTTTCGCCCACATCCGGCAATGCCGGCGCGCCCAGCCGCTGGAACGCATTAAAAGAGGCAGTCGGCAATTTCGCCAACATGTACCAGCAGGTAACAGTGAACACCGGCAGCGTCAACCGTCTCGGCATCGTCTATTTCGCCACCACGCCCACGCCGGCTTCAGGCTGCTGCGGTACGTTAAAAGTGGTGGACAACACACTGGCTTCATCGGTAGGAACGGATATAGACGGCGTGGACAAAACACCCGTGCCCGCGGGCATGACCGCGATGGGCGCCGGTCTGAAAGCCGCCACCGCCATGCTTTCCGACAACACTAAAGCGCGCAGCATACTGGTGTTCACCGACGGAGAGCAAAACCAGAACCCCAAAGTGAATGCGGACGGTACGGGCTATAACGACGGCACCACGATCCCCGGCGGTTTGGGGGCGGGCGGCGTAAAGATAGCCACGATCGGCATCGGCAGCCCGAGCGCCCCATTCCACGCCACTTTGCTGGGACTGGCCACTTCCAACCGCGGCAGCTATAACACCACGCTCGACGGCAGCACTTTTGAATTTAAAGGCGGGCTCACGGACGGCGATTTGTCCACCGGCTTTACCGTGCAATTCGTGCAAATGCTTTCGCAGTTCAGCCCGCAGATCGTGACCACCGCGTTTAAAGCCCTGCCCGCAACGGGAGCGGTGCCCGTGGAAACTTTCCCGCTGAACAAAAAAGTGGACAAGCTCCTGCTGGAGTTCAGGGTAGGAAGGAAGCTCGAGATACCGCAGCTGCTGCAGGTGTACAAAGGCATCCGCATCGAGAAGGACGGCGCCGATGTGAAAAAATACGCGCAGCCCAGCTGGGTCGGCAATTATACCAACACGATCCTTCTCACCATCGACTTCAACCATGCCCCCGAAGGCTCGTCCAAGCTGGATCCCGCGGGCAGCTGGAGCATACAGGCCGCGGATTCCGGCATGAACCTGCGCACCGTGAACCTCAACGTGCTGGCGGACGATCACCGCGTGCATATGCATCGCACACTGGGCAACGTGAAGCCAAAAGTGAACGACAAGCTGCCGATCACCTTTACGCTGGACAAGCTGCAGCTGCCGGTAACCGACGCGGATGTAAAATGCATCGTGCTGCGGCCGGGTGAAGACCTCGGCGATGTGCTGGCCCGCAGTGACAAGAACGTAAAACCCGGCGGCGCGGATTCCGCAACCGCCGGCGTGCAGAAGTATAACAAGCTGTGGGAAACGGATTCCTCCTTCCGCGCGCTTTTCAAACCCGTCGAAAATGTCGTGCAGCTCACGCATACTTCCGGCGGCAAATACGAAGGTACTTTTGACGGGTTGTCCGTAGCCGGCGTATACAAGCTCGTGTATCTCGTAAAAGTGAAGAACGACGATATCGGCGAATACCAGCGCACTTTTATGGAAAGCGTGTACGTCACATTTTCCAGCGTGGACCTTTCCAAATCCGAAGTGACCACCGTTATACAGAACGGCCAGCTGGTGATGACCTTCCGCCCGATGACCAGCTATGGCAAATACATCGGCCCGGCCATGGGCCCCGGTTTTGCCGTTTCCAACCCGGATATAAAGATTGCCGGCGTGGAAGACCACCAGGACGGCCGTTATACCATCACCTTTACCGGCGCCATCGATCAGCCCACCAAGCTCACGATCGTGGGGCAGGAAATTTATTCCGGCAAGCTGGAGAACGCGGGAAAAAGCGATTCGTTCATCGACAAGATCACAAAATGGCTGGAATCCCTCGGCCTGCCTGCGTGGACGATCTGGCTCATCCTGCTGTTCATTCTCTTCCTGCTTTGGCTGGCGTTCAGGAAAAAGAAACCGTAAGCGTTTTTAATTGTTGATCATGAAAAAGGAAATGACCGCTTTACCGAAAGGACGCGCTCCGGTTACGGGAGGGCCTCCTTTCTTTCAACCCAAGCTCACCGTGAACGAGCCCGGCGACGCGCACGAACAACAGGCGGACGCGATGGCCGAGCAGGTGATGCGCATGCCCGACCCGCAGCCTGCATTTTCAGGCAACGGGGCTGCCGGCATACAGCGCAAATGCGCGGCATGCGAGCAGGAAGAAAAAGAGCAGGCGCAGCGCAAACCGCTGGCGGACAGCATTACGCCCGTGCAGCGCCACGGAAATACGCCGGCGCCGTCAGTAGGCGCGCACACGGAAAGCGCCATCAACAGCAGCCGCGGCGGCGGGCAGGGTTTGTCGTCCGACACGCGCGGGTTTATGGAATCGCGCTTCGGGCGGGACTTTGGGGACGTGCGTATACATGCGGACGAACGTGCCGCGCAGCTCAGCAATACGCTCAGCGCGCGCGCTTTCACCACCGGCAACGATATTTTTTTCAACAAGGGGCAATACGCTCCGCAATCTTCCTCGGGCCGGCAGCTGCTTGCGCATGAGCTGACGCACGTAGTGCAGCAGAACGGCGCGTTGTCGCGCAAAGTGATACAACGTTATCCCTGGCCGTACCGCCTGCGGATGCGCCGCGAAGTGAACGAGTCGCAAACCGAAACCATTTCCAACGCGCCCGCCGCATTTTCCGCGTGGAACGGCACTTTTGCCTGGGACGCGCGTTTCACCATCGACCTCGATGCGATCATGGGCCGGGTTACGCTGCTGATGCGGCTCAGCTCCACCGCTCCGCGCAGGGTAAGAAGGGCCTGGGAAAGAGCGATAGAGCGGAAATGGACCAACCGCATGTACCTGCGCATCACGCCGCCCGGCGTATCGGAAGGGCCCTGCAAGCTGCCGATAGTGGTGAACATCCGCTGGGTGACCGACCCGGCGAGGGCGCATTACACCATCAACCCGCAGGCAGCGGGGGCCACCACGGGCGGCCGCGCGGGGCTGGGCGGCACTACCAGCATGACGGACTGGGGCACGGCGGACACCGTGGACGTGACCCATGAGTTCGGCCATATGATCGGCAACCCCGAAGAATATTTCACCACCAACGGCACCAACTACGCTACCGGCGGCCGCGCGGGCTTCCGCGATCCCGGCGGCGGCATCATGAACAATCCCGCCGAACGCGCGCACCGGCGGCATTTCAATCTTTTCCGCGAACAGGTGGCCGCTATGCTCGGGCTCAGCACTTCGCACGTGCGCGTGATCTATAATAACGATGCCATTCCCAACTGCCGGGCAGACATCGGCGATTTTCCCGTTCCCGAAAGAGAGCCGGGGGATTTTCCCATGATGCCGGGCGCAGATACAGGCGAACGATATGTTTAAGTCAGCAGACATCACACCGCCGCGCGCGGCAGCCAACGGCGTGCAGCACCCGTACCTCGTAACGGCGCTGGAATACCTGCGCGCTTTTACGCAGGCCCGGCTGGCGGCGCATTTCAAAGGAGAGGCGATGCAGGCGCCGGAAATGCCGCAGCCGCCCGCGACGGACGTTTCCGCGTTCGCGAAATTCGTACGGCACTCGCAAACCGCGCCGGAAGAGCTGGTGCTGCTCATGAGCGCGCTTGCGCCGTTCGTTACCGCCGGTTTTTTTGACGCGATCATCCAGCAGTTCCTGCCGCAGGGCGGCGAGTTCCCCGAATTTGGCGGCGTAAAAGGCGCCAGTCACCGCGGCACGCTCGCTACGGGCGAAACCGTGCTGTTCCTGCTCGCGGGAACGGACGCGGCCGCACGCCTGCACATGCTGCCGCTGTTTTCAGAAGAGAGTTATTTTTTCCGGCACAAGATCATCGGCATGGAAACCGTGCGGCCCGGCGAACCGCCGCTGAGCGGCCGCCTGATCCCCGATCCCGAATATTCGGAAGTGTTCACCACCGGAAGGGTGGGCCTGCCCCGCCTCAGCATGCACTTCCCGGCCGAACATATCAGCACGCAAATGGAATGGGACGACCTCGTGCTGCCCGAAGGCGTGCAAAAGCAGATACGCGAGCTGGAAAGCTGGATCAGGCATCACGATACGCTGATGCAGGACTGGGGCATGAAACGCAGGCTGAAGCCCGGTTACCGCGTACTGTTCTACGGCCCGCCCGGCACCGGCAAAACGCTTACCGCCACCCTGCTCGGCAAATACACCGGCAGGGAAGTGTTCCGCATCGATCTTTCGATGGTCATTTCCAAATACATCGGCGAAACGGAAAAAAATCTCGCCTCGCTGTTCGACAAAGCGGAGCACAAGAACTGGATACTGTTCTTTGACGAAGCGGACGCCATTTTCGGGAAACGCACCGGCGTGCGGGACGCGCACGACAAATACGCCAACCAGGAAGTGTCGTACCTGCTGCAGCGCATCGAAATGCATTCCGGGCTTACCATCCTGGCCTCCAATTTCAAGAACAATATGGACGATGCTTTTATCCGCCGTTTCAGTTCCATCATCTATTTCCCGCCGCCCAAACCCGAAGAGCGGCTGCAATTGTTATTAAAAGCGTTCCCCCGGGAAGTGAAGCTGAAAAAGGACGTGGACCTGCGGGCCATCGCCGCCGCGCATGAACTGACGGGCTCGCATATCATGAACATGGTGCAGTACGTATGCCTCAACGCGCTGGAAAAAGGCGACCTGGCGTTGTCCCACGGGGATATTCTCGCCGGCGTAAAACGGGAACTGGAGAAAGAAGGAAAATGAATTACTCACATCAACATACTTTCGTTATGATCACTCCCGCTATAAAAAACAAGATCATGTCCATCGTGAACGTATTCGAAACCGGCACCCCGGAAGGAAAATACGATGCGATCGCCATTTTCCGCGACGGCAGGAACGGCAGCCGCCAGATCACTTACGGCCGCAGCCAGACGACGGAGCAGGGCAACCTGCGCAACCTGCTGGAACGTTATATTTCCCTCGGCGGCAAATTCTCCGGCGAGTTCAATGCCTTTCTGCCGAAAGTGGGCACGGTGCCGCTGGTGGACAACAAGGAATTCAAAGACCTGCTGAAACGCAGCGCCCGCGAAGATCCGCTGATGCGCCGGGCGCAGGACGAAACTTTCGAGATCCTGTATTTCCTGCCTGCGCTGCACTTCTTCACCGCCGAACAGTTCGCGCTGCCGCTCAGCCTGCTCGTGATCTACGACAGTTATATCCATTCCGGCTCCATTCCCGGTTTTTTGCGCACGCGCTTCCCGGAACGCACACCGCTGCGCGGCGGCGACGAAAAGGCGTGGATAGCCGCTTATACCAAAGTGCGGCAGCAATGGCTGGCGACGCATAAAAAGAAGATACTCCACCCGACGGTATACCGCACCAAAACGTTCCTCGACCAGATGGACAAGGGCAACTGGATGCTGGACCAGCCGGTGACCACGCAGGGGAAGACGATCGTGTAGCGCCATCGTACCTGCGTTCGCGGGCCGCCGTACAGACATGCGCTATGTCGCCGGCAGCCGAGACGGCTTCGCCGCAGCGCCACACATCCAATATCTGCGCCCGGCTATGCGAAATTTGCTATTTTCGCTCCCTGGACCAATGATCTGAATATGAGAAAATCAATCGTCCCGGCACTTTTCATCCTGCTGGGAGCTACTTCGGCCATGGCGCAGGCAGACCGCTGGCAGCAACATGTAAAATACGCCATGGATATCCGGATGGACGTCAAAAACCACCAGTTTACCGGCAAACAACGGCTGGAGTATACCAACAATTCCCCCGACACCCTTTTCCGCGTGTTTTACCACCTGCAATGGAACGCCTTTCAGCCCAACAGCATGATGGACGTGCGGAGCCGTGAATTAGGCAAGATCATTATCGGGAAAGATGCCAAAGGCGTGGAGCGGCACGACTGGGACAGCCGCGTGACCGACCGCATCTCCAAACTGCAGCCGGACGAGATCGGCTACCAGAAAGTACGCTCGCTTACCATGAACGGGCGGCAGCAGGAATATAGAACGGAAGGGACCATTCTTGTCGTGGACCTCGACAAACCCATCCTGCCAAAATCCACCGTTACCTTTAATATGGAATTCGATGCGCAGGTGCCCGTGCAGATCCGCCGCAGCGGCCGCAA
>CBINIO010000069.1:0-12228 GCA_966250725.1 uncultured Chitinophaga sp. | reverse complement strand
GGACAGGGCTTACACGTCTATCAGCCGGTTGCTCGCCGTTCTGGTGGCGGCGATCAGCTCGTTGAGCTTTAGCTGGATGGATTTGGAATCCTTGTTCTGCGACTTCTGGATGATGAACACCATCAGGAAAGTAACGATGGTGGTGCCCGTGTTGATCACCAGCTGCCAGGTGTCTGAAAACCCGAACAGCGGGCCGGTTACCGCCCACACGATAATGACCGCGAAGGCGACGATGAACGCCCAGGGGCTGCCGGTCATGCTCACCACTTTCGTGGAGAAACGTTCGAAGAACGGCGCTTTGTTGTTCCCGTTCACGGAGTCCGCCGGCGCCGGGGGTTTAGTTTCCATGTATCAATAATTGATGTTCAGAAGGCGCAGCTTGTTGTAAAGGGTCTTCCTGTCGATATTCAGCAGCTGTGCGGCTTTTGTTTTGTTGTACTTCACCGCTTTGAGCACGTTGATGATCTTGTTGTATTCGGCTTTCAGCGCCACCGATTTCAGATCGTTCTCATCGAGCATCGGCAGGTCGGGCATTTCGTCCCCTTCTTCCAAAGCGCCGGGCAGTACGCCGCCCGCGGCTACACCGCCAGGGCGCGAGTACCCGCCGCCGGCTTTCATTTCCAGCGGCAGCGCGGCCATGGTGATCTCCTTGCCGGCCGGCGTAAGCAGGCTGGCGCGGCGGATCACGTTCTTCAGCTCGCGGATGTTGCCCGGCCAGTCGTACTGGCGGAAACATTCCCATACTTCTTCCGTCATCACCGGTTCGGGTTTGTTCAGCTCCTTGCTTACCTGGCTGAGGAAAGCGTCCACAAAAAGAGGAAGGTCTTCATTCCGCACGCGCAGCGGCGGGATATGGATGGTAAATTCGTTGAAACGGTGGAAAAGGTCTTCCCGGAACTTGCCTTTCTGTACGGCTTCGAACAGGTTTTCGTTGGAAGCCACTATCAGGCGCACGTCTACCGCAATCTCTTTCATGCTGCCCACGCGGCGGATCTGTTTTTCCTGGATCACGCGCAGCAGCGCCACCTGTATGTCGTAGGAAAGATTGGCGATCTCGTCGAGGAAAATGGTGCCGCCGTGCGCCTGTTCGAACGCGCCGATCTTGGTATTGATGGCGCCGGTAAACGCGCCTTTTTCGTGACCGAAGAGCTCGCTGGCCGCCAGCTCTTTTGAAAGGCTGCCGCAGTCGATGGCGATAAAAGGCTGGTTGCTGCGGCTGCTGTGATCGTGTATGAGATGCGCCACGGATTCCTTGCCCGTACCGGTTTCCCCGAACAGGATCACGCTGTAGTCGGTAGGCGCTACCAGCGTCAGCTCGCGGAACAGCTCCCGGGAAGGCTCGCTTTCGCCGTACACGTATTTGCCGCCGTTCCTGCCCTGCTCGCCGCCGGGCTGCGCCCTTTCTTCATGCGCGTGCGGCTCCACCGGCGTGCCCTGCACGGCAGGCGCGGGCTGGGAAAGCGCTTTGTTCACCAGCGCAAGGATCTCGTCAGGGTATAACGGTTTTGAAATGTAATCGTACGCGCCGTTCTTCACCATTTCCACGGCGATCCGCACATCGGAATAACCGGTAATGATGATCACGACGGTCTGGGGCCTGAGCGCCCTGATGTCGTTGAGCAGCTGCGCGCCGTCCGTGTCTTTCAGCCGGTAATCGCAAAGCACCAGGTCATACGCTTCCTCTTTCATCATCTTAAGGGCCTGCGCGCCGGTCATCGTGCTGTCTGTCTTAAAGCCATGTTTGCCCAGGAATTTGCTGAGCAGGGTACAAATGTTTATTTCATCATCAATAATGAGGATACTCTTCATAATTCTGATATTGGACGAATGTTCTGTTTTCGGACGGATACTAAATTTACTAATAATTATGCACTCGGTAATTTCACAAACTCTTCACATCAAACAGGATTTCCTTTAATTCCCCCACATTAAATGGTTTCGGCAAAAAGTGGGCCGCTCCTGCCGTTAGCGCGCGTTGTTTTTCCATCCCGTTGTCGTACGCGCTGATGGTGATAACGGGCAGGTTCGGGTAATGGGTTTTTATGGCGGGCAATGCTTCCAGGCCGGAGCCGTCCGGCAGGTGGATGTCCAGGAACAGCACATCGGGCTGCTGGCGCTCCAGGAACTGCATGCCTTCCGAGAGCCGGTGCACGTATTTTACTTTATAGCCCTGTTTGCTGAGACTGAGCTGCAATAGTTGGCATATATCCGGCTCATCGTCAATGATTAAGATCAATTCTCCCATGGCGTTGGGTTTTTGCGTGTATCCGGGGTTGCTGAAATCACGTGAAGTTAGGCTAGGTGCGCCGGTTATTTTAGTTCCACGATTCATAACTCACTGACCGGTTTTTTATTCATAATGTTTCTTTCCTATTACCTTGCAAACATTCTGCCGAACGGAATAGGTGTGTAAACAGCTGTAATTGGGGAATAATTTCCACAGCTTTACATCCTTCCATTTCCCCAAATCGCGATAATATACAAACAAATTTCCTGCTGTTAGCCCTTTTGGCATGGTGGTACATTAATTGCGCTTTTTTCCCGTAGAAACCGGAACGCTAATCAACGAGCTATAACCCGTTTTTTAAACCGGTTATACTTTTATCATAGCTGTTGTTTTAGTTATTGGCTGCTTTATATGGTTATAAAATGTTGAGCAGCATTCAAACAAGATATCCAAGACAGGATAAAACTGTTCAATGCACAAGCAAAACATATTTACAACCTGAAAGCTTGCCAAAGCTGTCCTGCATCGAAAGATGCGGGACAGTTTTTTACAGGGTCCGTTCTTTGTTGCCCGGCGCGCTCCAACGTTCATTAGCCCCAACCTTTTTTATATAGATTGATCCATCACGATTTTTGCTCAAACCCAAAAAAAGAGCGTTCTGACCTAACGGAACGCTCTTTTTGTTACCTGTTTACCGCTTCAATGTCGCGCATATGGCGGATGTGGTCGTGCGAGGCCTTCAGCTTGTTCTGCTGCTGGCGGATGATGGTGCGGAGGTCGTCGGGCAGGTAGTTTTGTTCCATCGCCTGGCGGTAGGATTTCTGTGCGGCGTCCTCCCCGAATTCGCAGGCGGCGAGAATGGCGTGGCGGTCTGCGCCGCCGAAAGAAACCTTTACGTCCATCCAGGTGCGGTATATTTTGCCCGCGAAAGTGGTGTCGCGCTCGCGGTCTTCGCCCATGTTACGGAGGTAGCGGTTCAGCTCCGCCGTAAAATGTTTGCTGTCCGCGATCAGCGAGTCGAAAAGATTGTGCAGGTCGCTTTCGGTTGTCTGTTTCGCGGCTTTCTGGTAACCTTCGATACGGTCGTTGTTGATCTTTACAAGGTCTTCCACCACTGCCGCGATCTTCTGATGATTTTCCATGGTTAAAATTTTTGGTTATCTGATCCGATACCCGTCCAAAAAAGAAGCCATGCGCCTATGCCCGCCGCCGGGCCCGCCGATGGCGGGAAATTGCCCCCGATGGTGGAGGCGCCTCCACAAACCGGGCGGCCGGAAACGCCGGGGCATATATTAACACGGCGTTTCGGGATTGGCATAATATTTTGAATATATCGGTTGAACTAAACATCCATCGACATGAGCAACTTACTTTATCTGATCGCGGTGATCCTTATTATAGGATGGGTACTCGGATTCTTTGTTTACTCCGCCGGCGGCCTCATCCACGCTTTGCTGGTGCTTGCCATCATCGCCGTGCTGATCAACATCATTCGCGGGCGCGCCGTATAACGAACGCAAGGGTAAAAATTCGATCCATAAAGAACGGGAAAATGGAAGGCCTGTAAGCCGTCCGGGTTCCCGTTTTTGTGTTTGCAAGGATGGGCGGGAACACCCGCTTCAACCCGCCGGCAGCACGATGGTGAAAAGCGTGCCTTCTCCCGGCGCGCTTTCCACGTGGATGTTGCCTTTGTGGTTGATGATGATGTTTTGGGTGGAAGTAAGCCCAAGGCCGGTGCCTTTTGTTTTGGACGTAAAGAAGGGATCGAAGAGGCGGCCTTTATTCTCTTCGGGGATGCCCGTACCGTTGTCGCGGATGCGGATGTACACCCTGCCGTTCTCGTGTTCGGTGCTTACCGTAAGGATGCCTTCGCCGGGGGTCATCGCTTCGATGGCGTTGATAAAGATATTGAGCAGCGCGATGTTCATTTTTTCTTCGTCGGCCTGCAGCACCGCGTGCTGCCCGGTGTAAAATTCCTGCAGCTGCATATCGTTCAGCTGCAGGCGGTCCTGCGCGAGCGCGAGCGCGTTTTTGACAAGCGTGTTCACATGGAATTCCTGCAGGTGCAGCTCCATCATGCGGGTGGACTGCAGCAGCTCGGTCACCAGCTGGTTGATGCGCGTGCAGTTGCGCTCGATGATGTCCAGGTACAGTTGCTGGTCCTCCTGGTCCACCGCGTCTTCCTGCTTGAACTGCCCCACGGCCAGCAGGATATTGGTGAGCGGGTTGCGCACTTCGTGGGCGATCACGCGGGCGATGCGGCCGGAGATCACGAACTTTTCCTGCGCGCGTTTTTCATGCTCTTCCCGTTTTTTCTCGGTAATGTCCTCCGCCACGCAAAGGAACGTGCCCAGCTGCTCGTCGAGCTTGTTGGCGTTGACGAGCACTTCTATCTTCTGCCCGTTCTTGTTCCGGAACGAAAATTCCTTCTGCACGATGGCGTCTTCCTCGCAGATGTCCTGCAGGAACTGCGTGGCTTCCGTTTCGGTCATGAACAGGTCTTTCAGGTTCATTTGCAGGAACTCGTCGCGGCTGTACAGCATTTTTTTCAGCGCGATGGGGTTCACCTCGATGATGTTCTTATCGCAGTCCGCCAGCACGATGAGGTCGTGGCTTTTTTCGAAGATGCCGAAATATTTGCGCTCGTTCTCCGCGATGGTGCGCAGGTGCCTGAACTCCATGATGGCGTACCGCACGGCGCGTTCCAGCTCGGGACCGGTGATCTCGCCTTTCACGAGGTAATCGGAGGCGCCGGCCATCATGGCCTCGTTGTCTATCGCATAATCGCCCTTGCCGGTGAGCATGATCACCGGGGCTTCGTAGCCTATCTGCTGGAAATGCCGCAGGATGTCGAGGCCGGTGTAGCGGCCCAGCCGGTAATCGACGAGATACAGCTCATGTTCTTTTTTTTCGATGGCTTCGATGGCCTTGTCGTAGGTAGAGGCCCATTCCAGCTCGTACTGGTTGCCGGCAATGTCCTGCATCAGGGTATTGACGAGGAAAAAATCGTCTTCATCATCATCCACCATCAATATGCGTTTCCTTATGTCTTTCATAGTCTTGGTTTTTTGATATCGCAATAAACATGCGAGATTAGTCGTCGCGGCCCTGTTTCACGGGCAGCACGATAATAAAAGTGGAGCCTTCGCCGGCGACGCCGAAAGCGCTGATAAGGCCGTTGTGCGAATCCACGATCTTTTTGCAGATGGCGAGCCCGATGCCGGTGCCTTTGTATTCGCTGACGCCGTGCAGCCGCTGGAAAATGAGGAATATCCGGTCGGCGTACACCTGGTCGAACCCGATGCCGTTATCCGAAATGGAGATACGGCAATAAGTGTCGTCCCATTTTTTTTCGTTTACGAGACCTGCCGCTTTGCCGGAGAGCAGCTCGCGGCGGATGCGGATCTCGAGCGGCCGGTCCGGATGGGCGAATTTGATGGAATTGGAAAGCAGGTTCTGGAAAAGCTGGTGCAGCCCCGTGTCGCTGCCTTCGATCACGGGCAGCTTGTCGTACAGGATGGCGCCGTTCTTTTCCTGGAGCGATACGTCGAGGTCGCCGGTAACGTCCTGCAAAATGGTGTTGAGGTCCACGCGCACAAAACTTTCCGGGGTGATGCGGCCCGCGCGCGAAAAGCTCAGCAGGTCGTTGATGAGCACGCGCATCCTTCCCACGGCGGCCACCATGCGGTCTATCAGCTGGCCGGCCTCTTCCGGCAACTGGTGATAATATTTGGTAAGCAGGCGGTCGGAGAACGTGGAGATCTTGCGCAGCGGCTCCTGCAGGTCGTGCGAGGCCACGTAGGCGAACTGTTCCAGCTCTTTATTGGTATTGTTGAGCAGCGCGATGTTTTCCTGCAATTCGCGCTGGTAGCTTTTCATGCGTGCTTCGATATGCAGCTGCAGCCTGAATTCGCGGGTGAGGGTGATGTACGAGTAAACGCCGATGAGGATCGCGATCAGCGAGATGATAAATAATACGGGGATGGAAAGGCTGGAGAAAAAATGGAACATGCGCGTTTTTTCGTTGAGCTGCGCCTGCTCTATCATGATCATCTGCTCCACCTTGTGATCTATCAGGTCCATGGACACTTCGGCTTCCTGGATGGCGGCGCTGCTGGCGCGTTTCTGACCGGCGGTGAGCTGGCGGTACTTTACGTCGAGCAGCCGCTTGAGCGTGTCGAGGTTGCGCTGCTGCACCGGGTCGTCCGTGATGCGGCGCAGCCTCCGGTACTCGTTCTCTATCTTTACGCTGCGCTGTTCCATCGTGGGGTTCAGGAAATCTTTTTCCTTGGTGAGGTTATAACCGCGGATGGCGGCTTCCGCGTCTTTGAGATAACGCATGATGGCGTCCAGCCGCTTGGATACTTCCACCGCGTGGCTTAGCCTGTCCGCATTATGCATCAGGTTGCGGGCGATGGCATAGGACACCACCGAAGCCAGCACAATGATGGTGAACGCGATGAAAAAACCGATCCTGATCTTTTTGTGTACACTGATGTGCATGGATTCGAACGTTTTATATTCCCCTTTTTCCTGTGAACGATTTTCTACAGAATGAAAACCTTATTCTACAAAGAATATTCCCCTCCGGAAAATTATTCAACTGAATTTACAAAAACACGCCTAAACGGCGGATGAAACAGCAGGTGGAACGCATCCGGGATGCCGTTTATACTGTTGTTGCCCTTTTACCTGCAAAACATATGCCCCGCATTGGAATGCCGTTTGGATGATGAAACATGAGATCCGCAGCGACCTTCACTGTGTTACTATCAGTATTCTTTTTACACCTTAAAACTGTGAGTTATGAAGAGCCAAGCCAATCAGGGAACCCAGGCCAAACCCGGACAAAAAGGCCAGAACAGCCAGCATCCGCCGGGACTGGAAGGGAACCAGGAACGAAACCGTGACCAGGGAAGCCATGGACAGGGAGCCGGACAGCCCAAGCCGGGCCTCGATAAAGGGGATAAAGAAGAAAACGAGAACCAGCCCAACGTACCCCCTGAAGTGCCCAAACGTGAAATAGAACGCAAACCCAGCGATCCCCAGTCCGAACCGCCGGAAACCGCGCCCAAACCCGAAATGCCTGATAAAGGCCCGGCGAAAGGCCCGCGGCAGGACATACCGGAGAGCGAGGAAAACAACGACGTAGAGGAACAGTCACCGGACATCACCGGCGAGGAGCCTAAAAAAGAAGACAGCAGCCTCGTGGATTCCCGCGACCGTTTCCCGTTCCCAAACAAATAAAAAAACACAATTGTTCACCCGATAATCTTCACTTGTTATGGCAACAAAATCCGCTGGTTCCCGCAACGGAACAAAAAAAACAGCCACCGGGCGCAGCAGCGCAAAGCCGGCTACGGCCGCCCGTAAAAACACACGCAGCAACGGCAAAAGCGAAGTAATGCCCAACTCCAAATTCCACCAGCTTTTCATGGACGAGCTGAAAGATATTTACTGGGCGGAAAAACATCTCGTAAAGGCCCTGCCTAAAATGCAGAAGGCCGCCACCGCCATGGAGCTGGCCGACGCCTTCGCCGACCACCTGGCCGCCACCAAAGAGCATGTTAGCCGCGTGGAAGAAATATTCGACCTCATGGGCGTAAAACCCACGGCAAAAAAATGCGAGGCCATGGAAGGGCTGGTAATGGAAGCGCAGGAACTGATCAGCGAAGAAGAGGAATCTTCCGTGCTGGACGCCGGCCTGATCATCGCCGCGCAAAAAGTGGAACATTACGAGATCGCAGCATACGGCAGCCTGCGCACCCTGGCGAACAGGATGGGGCACACCGAGGCCGCCGACCTCCTCGAACAAACGCTGAACGAGGAAAAAGAAACGGACGCTATGCTCACGCAGATCGCAGAATCTTCCGTGAACGAAGAAGCAATGGCGGAATAGCCGCCAAAGCAGGAAAGAGGCTGAAGACGGTAACACGTTCCAGCCTCTTTTCATTTTTAACAGGGAGCTATGCAGAAAACGAACAGGAAAAAAGACATCCGCCCGCCGCAGCACCAGAACCGGCAGCCGGGGATAGAATCAAAGATGCAGCCGCAGCCCGTGTCCGAAAGAACGGACAAGCCGGCCGGCGGCAGGCTGCAGGACCGCATCGCCATCGTGACCGGCGGCGACAGCGGCATCGGGCGCGCCGTGGCGCTTGCCTTTGCCGCGGAAGGCGCGCATGTCGTGATCGCGTATTACGACGAGGACGGCGACGCGCAGGATACCGCGGCGCGCATTGAGGCGCTTGGCAGGGAGGCGTTGCTGGTGCCGGGGGACCTGAGCAGGGAGAAACATTGTGAAAGAGTGGTGAAAAGAACCGTGGCGCGCTTCGGGCGGGTGGACGTGCTGGTGAACAACGCCGCCGTGCAGTTCCCGCAAAAAAGGTTCGAGGACATCACCGCAGAACAGCTTCTCCGCACTTTCTCCGTCAACATTTTCGCGCACTTCTACATGGTGCGTTTCGCGCTGCCGCATATGCGGAAAGGCAGCTCCATTATCAACACCACTTCCGTGACCGCTTACCGCGGCAGCTCCCACCTGGTGGATTATTCCGCCACCAAAGGCGCCATCGTTTCCTTCACCCGTTCCCTCTCCTCCATGCTGGCGGACAAAGGCATCCGTGTGAACGGCGTGGCCCCCGGCCCCATCTGGACGCCGCTTATCCCCGCCACTTTTCCCGCCTCGCACGTAGCCGAGTTTGGCTCCGACGTGCCGCTCAAACGCGCCGGCCAGCCCGTGGAAGTGGCTACCAGCTACGTTTTTCTCGCTTCGGACGATGCGGGCTACATTACCGGTCAAATACTGCACCCCAATGGAGGAGAAATTGTTAACGGCTAACGATCCCCAAGCCATGGCCCAGGCCGCCCGCCTGCGCTACGTATCGCCCGCGCGGCCCGGCTTTACGCGCGTACGCCGCGGCAAAACCTTCGCTTACCTCGACGCTTCCGGCAAACCCGTTACCGACGAAGAAACGCTCGGCCGCATCCAAAAGCTGGTGCTGCCGCCGGCATGGGAGAACGTATGGATCTGCCCGTACCCCAACGGCCACCTCCAGGCCACGGGCACGGACGCGCTGGGCCGCCGGCAATACCGCTATCATACGCGCTGGGCCGCCATGCGCAGCGAAACAAAATACAACCGCCTGCTCCGCTTTGGCAAAATGCTCCCGCGCATCCGCGCACAGATCAAAAAAGACCTGCGCCGCAAGGAGCTGGACAAAGCGCGCGTGTGCGCCATCGCCCTGCGCATTATGGAAGAAACGCTGATGCGCGTGGGCAACGCGGAGTACGAAAAAAAATATCATTCCTACGGCCTCACCACCCTGCACAACCGCCATGTGAAAATAAACGGCAACGAGCTGTTCTTCCGCTTCAAAGGCAAAAAAGGCGTGGAGCAGAAGATCTCGCTGCGGCACGCTTCGCTGGCGCGGCTGCTCAAAAAAGTGCGCGACATCCCCGGCCAGGAGCTGTTCCAGTATTACGAGAACGGCGAGGTGAAAAGCCTGGACTCCGGGGAGCTGAACGAATACCTGAAGAACGTTACGGACGAGGAATTTACCTGCAAAGACCTGCGCACCTGGGCCGGCACGCTCGAAGCCCTGCACCTGCTGGCGGCCTGCGGCCCCTTCGAATCGCAGGCGGATTGCAAACGCCGGATCGTGGACGTGATAGACAATGTGGCGCGCAAACTGGGGAATACCCGCGCAGTGTGTAAAAAATACTACGTTCATCCCTGCCTGTTTTCCCTGTACGAAGAAGAAAAACTGGGAAAATACCTGCAAAAGGATGTGGACGAAAAGCTGCTGTTGCGCATCCTGAAAGACCAGTCGGCAAAAAAATAGGGACGCCACGCGGCGCCCCTATCTTATTACCCTTCAAATCGTCGTATCAGCCGAAGATCACCTGTTCGTCCCTGTCTTCAACGGGGATCTTCTGCAGGAACTCATCAAATCCCGACTCGTCGTGGGAAGTATACATGCCATAAGCGTCCAGTACGTAGCCTTTGCGGCCTTCCCGGTCTTCCAGGAGGTACAATACGGAGTTGTCCGATGGGTCTGATTCCCCCTCGAAACGGTAGGTTTTGATGATCTTCAGGTCTTCAGGGTCATACACCTGGTCGTTCACAGCGGACTGCATCCTGCCGTGATCGCTTACTTTCAGTTCATTGTCGAAACCCTTGTCGCGCAGCTTGTTCATCACCTGCACGAGGGTCGTCATTTCGCCGGGTTTTTCGCCGGGCATATGTTGGGCGGGTGTTTCCATAATGATCGGGTTTTTAGTTTACTGTTGAAATGCCAAAACCTGTGCCACAGAATCTGGCCTGATTGTTGGCTGATAATTTTCAGAAATCATTAACACCGTATTTTATTCGACAATGTATTCCCCCCAATAGTTATGCATATTAAAGAAACACGGCCGTTCCGTTCCCGGGGCGGCTATTTCTTTTTTATGCCCCGTGGTATAATGATTGTTGTAAAAAGAAAAAACCCATCCCATGCGATCAATATGGACAGGCAGCATAGGCTTCGGGCTGGTGAACATTCCGGTGAAGCTGTACAGCGCCGTGCAGGACAGCCGGCTCGACCTCGACATGCTCGATAAAAAAGACCATTCCCGCATCCGCTTCCAGCGCGTGAACGAAAAAACAGGCAAGGAAGTGCCCTGGGAAAACATCGTGAAGGCCTATAATCTCAACGACGAATACGTGGTGCTGGACGAATCCGATTTTGAGGACGCGATGCCCAAAAAAAGCAAGGTCATCGAGATCACCACCTTTACGTCCACCAGCGAGATAGACGCCGCGTATTTTGAATCGCCCTACTTCATCGCCCCGGATAAAAGCGGCGCCAAGGCTTACGAGCTGCTGCGCGCCACGCTCGAAAAAACGGGGAAGGTAGGCGTTGCGCTGTTCGTGCTGCGGTCGCAGGAGCACCTGGCCGTGGTGCGGGCGAAAGACGATTACCTGATGCTGCACCGGCTGCGCTTCGCGGAAGAAGTGCGCCAGCCTGACGACCTGTCCCTTCCTTCCAGAACCACCATCGCGAAAAAGGAGCTGGACATGGCCGTGAAGCTGGTGGAGCAATACACCGAACCGTTCGACATCCAGCAATATAAAGACGAGTACCGCAAGGAGCTGCTGCGCATCATCAAAGCCAAGGCCAGCGGCAAACGCGCCAAAGTGAAGAAGATGAAAGTGGTGAGCACCAAGAGCACCGACCTGTTTGACCAGCTCAAGGCCAGCCTCGGCACGGGCAAAAAACGCGCATCATGAGCCTGACGAAATACAACCAGAAACGGGATTTTAAACAGACCTCCGAGCCGCGCTCCGGCAAGCCCGGCGGTAAAGAGCACATCTTCGTGGTGCAGCGCCATCACGCCACGCGGCTGCATTACGACTTCCGGCTGGAAATGAACGGCGTGCTGAAAAGCTGGGCCGTGCCGAAAGGCCCCAGCCTCAACCCGGACGATAAAAGGCTGGCGATGGAAGTGGAAGACCATCCCTACGATTACAAGGATTTTGAAGGCGAGATACCGCCGGGCAACTACGGCGCGGGTTACGTGTACGTATGGGATAAAGGCACTTACGAGCTGCTGCATGAGAACGGCCGCCCGTTCGACGCGTCCGCGTTAAAAGAATGGAAAGAAGGCAACCTGAAAGTGGTGCTGCACGGCAAAAAGCTGAAGGGCGAATTTGCGCTGGTGAAAATGAAAGGCCGCGAGGAGAACGCCTGGCTGATGATCAAGCACCGTGACAAGTATGCGGTGGACGGACCGTACGACAGCGAGGAACATACGCCCAAACGCGTGATAGAAAAGATGAAAGGGCCGGCGAATAATAAGGCGGCGGGAACGAAAGGAAGGAGAACGCCTGCTTCAAAAGCAGCCGCAACAAAAAGCAGTGTGCCGAAGAAAGCCGCTGTGAAAACAGCTGCAACAAAAAGCAGTGCGCCGGAGAAAGCCGCAGCGAAGGCAACTTCAGCAAAAAAAACGGCCACTGCGAA
>CBINIO010000068.1:0-12244 GCA_966250725.1 uncultured Chitinophaga sp. | reverse complement strand
AGCCCAGAGCTTTTTCGTATCCGATGGACTGACCGGAATACGTCGCCATACGGCCGATGATGGCGGTAAGCGTCGTTTCAGCGCCGCGTTTTGCGTCCTGGTATTTGAATTCGCCGCTTGCGATCGCTGCGAACAGTTCGTCGTGCTCGGCCTGGTAAGGGCGGTTGTGCATTTTACGGTCGAACTGGTACAGCACTTTGCCTTTATGATCGAGGATGGTGCCGCGGTCGCAGATGATGCGGCCTTTGGTGCCCACCAGCTCTTCGTCCACGCGGCTCACGGAATCTTTCCAGTGGCGGCATTGCGCGTTCATCACCACGCCGTTGTCATAACGGTATTCCACGTAGTGGTGGTCGAAGATCTCGCCGGTATCGGGACCGGTGCGGATGGCGCGGCCACCCATGCCCACAGCGGTTTCAGGGGTTTTGCCCATGAACCAGTTGCCCACGTCGATGTTGTGGATATGCTGTTCCACGATATGATCGCCGCAGAGCCAGTTGAAATAATACCAGTTGCGCATCTGGTATTCCATTTCGGTGTATTCGGGCTTGCGGGGCCTGATCCAGAGCGCGCCCTGGTTCCACCATACCTGGATGGAGGTCATGTCGCCGATGATGCCGTCCTGGTAGCGTTTGAGCAGCTCGCGGTATGAGGTCTGGTAGTGACGCTGAAGGCCCACCACCACGTTCAGTCTTTTTGCTTTTGCTTTTTCAGCGGTTTCAAGCACTTTGGCGATGCCGGCGGGATCGGTGGCCACGGGTTTTTCCATGAACACGTGTTTGCCCTGCGCGATGGCTTCTTCAAAGTGAATGGGGCGGAAGCCCGGAGGCGTGGTAAGGATCACCACGTCGGCTTTCGCGATAGCGTGCTTGTATGCGTCGAACCCGATGAACTTGTTGTCATCGGTCACTTTCACACGCTCGGGCGTTTTTTTCATCGCGTCCACGATGTTCTGATAGCTGCTGTCGAGCCTGTCTTTAAAGGCGTCGCCCATCGCTACCAGCTGTACGTTCTGTTTGGTGCTGAGCGCCTGAACGGCAGCCCCGGTACCGCGCCCGCCGCAGCCTATCAACGCGATCTTGATCACGTCGGACGAGCCTGAAAAGAAATTGGTCTGATTTGCGTGAGACAGAATGGGCGCCGCCATCAAACCTCCCGCCAGTAAAGAGGATTGTTTTACAAAATCTCTGCGGCTTTGACCGTGGAATGATTGTGCTTTTTCGTTTTCCATGATGGGTATTTTACCGGGACTACTTCTGGGAGTACCGTTGGTGATTATAATAGAACATTAGCTTTCATAGAAATTACTAAACCTTTTCCGGAAATCCATGCTATGACAGATCTTTGACGCATGCCGGCTTAGCGGGCGCCTACGAACTGGTCGATCGATTCGGCGAAGAACTTCTCCGCTTCCGCCTTGCTCGGCTGCTTCAGCGGGCGCACCAGCCTGAAACCGATGAACGGCGCGTCGGCGTTCCACCATTTGCTTTTCGGTATCTGCGGGTCGCGGTCGTTCCAGGCGATGTCCGACATCAGGCGCGACGCGCACCGGGCAGCGGTAGCGGGTTCCAGGTAATGACCGCCCCTTACGGTGCGCGGCGTATTGTCCGTAGGCTTGTTCCAGGGATTGGCGGCGTCCGCTTTTTTATAAGCGTCTTCCGCGTACTGGTCCATCGTCCATTCGCCGACGTTGCCCAGCATGTCGTACAGGCCCCAGGCGTTGGGTTTCAGCTCGCCTACCTTGTGGTACACTTCGGTGCTGTTCTCCAGCGTCCAGGCGTAATCTTTCAGCTGTGCGGGATCGTTGCCGAAGGGGTAGGCCGTAGTGCTGCCGGCGCGGCAGGCGTATTCCCATTCCGCTTCGGTGGGCAGGCGGAAAAACACGCCGGTTTTGTGGTACAGCCAGCGGCAATACATCAGCGCGCCGTACTGGCTCATGCTGTTGGCCGGGTAGCCGCCGCTTTTGCCCATGCCAAGGGTAAGGTCGATATAAGGCGGGCTGGGGCGGGTCATGCCGTCGGGCAGCACTTTGTCTTTATCCCTGTCTGCGTACTGATCGTATTGGTCGAAAGTGACCTCGTAAGCGCCCATCCAGAAGGCGTCTATCTTCACTTTCTTTTGCGGGCCCTCGTCCGCATTGCGGCCGGTTTCGCCGGCAGGGCTTCCCATCTGGAACTCCCCGGCTTTTATGGGCACCATTTTTATGGTTACGTCGCTTCCCGCGATCTTTTGTTCGTATGGTGCAAACGGTTCATTTTGCTGGGCCTGAGCCGTACCGGCTATCATGCTTCCCAGTAGTAACGTGGCCACTGTTTTCTGTATCATCGGCAATTTTGTGCTAGAATAGTTGAGCGTGTGAATTTATTAAATCTGAAGAATGAATGCAATTTTAATTTTATAAACGTCAAATAAAGCGTATGAATGTTGCAAAATCTCCCAAATTCCTTTCGTAAAGGCATTTTTTATCAAATCATTCGGATTTCCGTTGAAAAGCTATTAATTTCCGGCATTCGCACAGCTTATTTTAATTAAAAACACGCTATGGAAAGAAGAACCTTTCTACAACAAGGTACCCTGGCCGGCATTTCGGCCCTCGCGCTCGGCGGTTCCGCATCGGCCAAAGCCGCGGAAACAGGCACGGGAAACGCCGGTAAAACCTTCAATCTCGATTATGCCCCGCATGCCGGCATGTTCAAGAACAGCGCGGGCAACGACTTCCTCGACCAGATCCGCTTCATGCACGACCAGGGCTTCCGCTCCATTGAGGACAACGGCATGCTCGGAAGGGACACCGCCATGCAGAACAAGATCGGCGACCTGCTCGCCAAACTCAACATGCGCATGGGCGTGTTCGTGATAGACGGCGGCGAGAACTGGAAGGTCTCCCTTACCACCGGCAAACAGGAGCACCTGGACCTCTTTCTCAAAACCTGTGAACGCGCCGTGGAGCTCGCCAAACGCGTGAACGCCAAATGGGCGACCGTGGTGCCCGGCTTCTTCGAGCGCAGGCTGCCCATCGGCGTGCAGACCGGCCACGTGATAGACGCGCTGCGCCGCGGCTCCGAGATACTCGAAAAAGGCAATCTCACCATGGTGCTGGAACCGCTCAGCGATACGCCGGAATTGTTCCTGCGCACCTCCGACCAGACCTATATGATCTGCCGCGCCGTAAACAGCCCTTCCTGCAAGATCCTCTACGACATCTACCACATGCAGAAGAACGAAGGCATGCTGATACCCAACATCGACCTGTGCTGGAGCGAGATCGCCTACATACAGATCGGCGACAACCCCGGGCGGAAAGAACCCGGCACCGGCGAGATCAACTACAAAAATGTTTTTAAGCACCTGCACGAAAAAGGCTACAAAGGCGTGATGGGCATGGAGCACGGCAACGCCAAACCCGGCAAGGAAGGCGAGGCTGCGCTCATCAAAGCATACCGCGATGCGGATAATTTCCTTTAATCGTTTTCATACATGAAGAAAATACTTTTGCTGGCCGGGCTTTTCCTGTTCTGCACGGCCGTTTACGCACAAAAAATAAAAGTGGCCTGCGTGGGCAACAGCATCACGTTCGGCCGCGGACTGGGAGACAGCACGTACCCCAAACACCTGCAGCGCCTCATCGGCGACGGCTATGAAGTACGCAACCTCGGCATCAGCGGCAGAACGCTGCTGAAAAAAGGCGACAAACCTTACTGGGCGGAATCCCTGTTCCCCGAAGGCAAAAGCTGGGCGCCGGACATCGTGGTGATCATGCTGGGTACGAACGATACCAAGCCGCAGAACTGGGACGCGCACAAAAACGATTTTCTCGCCGACTACAAGGCGTTTGTGGAGGAGTGGAAAAACCTTCCTTCCCAACCGAAGGTCTATGTTTGTTACCCGGTGCCTGTTTTCAAAACGAAGCAGAACACGGACAACAAATTCCGGATCAGGGGCGATGTGCTGAAAGATGAAATGATGCCGGTGATCAAAAAAGCGGCGAAAGCGGAGAAGGTGAAGATCATCAACCTGTATAAAGCGCTTTCCGGTCATGGCGAATATTTCGCGGACGGTGTGCACCCCAACAAGCTGGGGGCGGTACTGATAGCGGAATATGTGGCGAAGAAGATCAGGTAAAGGAGAACGCGTTTGCACATTCGGGTTGATGACACTGCATTGCAAAAAGCGTTTGCTCAATTCGTATTGGGATAATATTGCAATGAGATTCCGAAATTAGATGAGCTGATAATCTTGTGAAAAGATGCGTTCGGTCAATTCGAATTGTAACGCGCAGATGAAACAGCAGAGACAAATTACAATAATAAAAAAAGGGGCGCCGGCCCCTTTTTTTATTTCTTCAGCTGCTCCTGCAGCCACGAAATGCACAGGCCCGGCCAGCTGTTCAGCACCGCGTCTTTCGGCGCCATGCCGTAACCGTGGCCGCCGTGATCGTATACGTGCAGCGTAGCGGATACTTTATTTTTTACCAGCGCCTTGTAGAACAGCAGGCTGTTTTCCACGGGCACGGTCTTATCGTCGGAAGAGTGTATCAGCATGGTGGGCGGTGTTTCGGGCGACACGCGCAGGTAGGTGCTGAGCGAATCTTTCATCGCCGCGGTGGCATCGCGGCCGAGCAGGTTCGTCGCGCTGCCTTTGTGGGCGTACTCATTGTTCATCGCGATCACGGGATATACCAGCACGGCGAAGGCGGGGCGGGTGCTCCAGCGCTCGGTTTCTTTCGCAGCCTGCGGGTTGCCGGGGATGATCATCGTGGCGAGGGTGGATGCCAGGTGCCCTCCGGCTGAAAACCCCATCACGCCTATCTTTTCGGGATTCAGCCCCCAGCTTTTCGCTTTGCTTTTTACAAGACGCATCGCGTTTGTCACGTCGTTATACTGCGCGGGAAAACGCGAGCCGCTCTGCTGCGCGTCGTTCAGCCGGTAATGCAGCACGATGGCGTCGTAGCCCTGCGCGGTGAAGAACGCCGCGATGTCTTTCCCTTCGTGGTCAACCGCGAGGTGCGTGTACCCGCCGCCGGGGCAGATCAGCACGGCCGCGCCGTTCTTTTTATCGCCAGCGGCGGCGTAATGGTCGATGTGCGGCACGTCGTTTACTTTCCTTCCTCCCCCGATGCGCAGTTCTGACTGGCCGGGGTACAGATCGATCCGCTCGATCTTTTCCTGTGCTGAAACGGTAATAGTGGTGAGCATAAGCAATGCAGCGGCAAGGCTGTTTTTCATACGGTGCAGAATTAATGGATCAATGATGCGCGGCGCATGATGATCGCCCGCGCGGTTGTTATTCCGTTGCACAATAAACGCTTTTTTGCCGGTTTTGTCAAGCTACAGCCGCTCCTGGCTGCGGAGCCAGCGTTCGGGTATCTCGTTGTTGCTGGCCAGCAGGTAATCGGTGTAGGCGCAGGGCACGAAATTTTTGTCGGGCAGCTGCATCCACCAGCGGCCGGTCTTTTTGCTTTTGAGAAATATGGTGTCTATATCGGTGAAGGCTATATGAAATTCCAGGAACGATTCCCTTTCCGCGAGCTGCGCTTCCTTGTTCCGTACGGAACGCCCGTCCATAAAGTACCACAGCATCTGCGATATCTGTTTGGCGGTAAGGTTGTCGCGGTCTTTTTCGGGAAGGTAGCCGTAAATGCCGTAGGTGCTGAGCTGCGCGCTCATGCCCGCATAGCGGGAAAGGGCGCAGGCCTCTTCGCCGCTGAAGCCGTTGGGGGAAAGGGAATTGGCGGGCGCGTCGGTGTGTTTGATCATACTGACGTCCACGCTGAAAAGATCGGTGTTGCGCAGCACGGGCTCGATCTCTTCGATGTTCTCGCGCACTTTGCCGAGGCGGTAGCAGTCGAAGCGGAGCTTGTCCAGCGTTTCGAGCATGCGCGGCTGCACGAAATAGCTTTGGAAGCCGATGTGGTTGTAATGGCGGATATAGTTCGGCTGCTCCATGAACATATCGAGCAGGAAACGTTTGCTGCGCAAGGGCGACGATTCGTGGAGGTCTATCTGCGCATCGGCCACGGTGGCTTCGATGATGTATTTTTTGCTGGCGTATGCCTGGTATTGGGCATAGGTGAGGTCGTGCGAGCCGCCGAGGATGATAACGGTCTTCCCGGCGTCGATAAATTCCGTCACGACGGTTTTGAAAGCGGCGTATGTGTCGGCGAGACTGCGGCCGTTGAGGATGTTGCCCGCGTCGGCGAGGCGTACGTCCTTATGCCAGTGATAAAGCTGGTAAAATTCGCGGCGGATGGCGTCGGGCGCATGGCTGCCGTTGTTGGGCGTACCGTTGCCGCGTACTTCGGCGGCGCCGAGAAGGATTATATCCGCGCTGTCCAGGTCGGGTATATGCTCTTCGTCGTACAGGTCGATCAGGTTGCCGATCTGCAGGTCGTCGTACTGTTCGTCATCATTCAATCGGGCTTTGGACACCGGAGCAAGGTAATCCTGCAAGTGTGAAAAGTCTGTCATCACAACGGATATTATTTGCCCGCAAACCTACAACAAGAATTTTAGAATTCATGCGAAGGGCTTGTTGTTCGCGTAAAATGAACAGCGGTGGTTCCAAGCAGGATAATGGAAGGAGGAAAATGCAAGCCGGCGCAGGGCGATAAAAGTGCAATAAAGATCGAGGCAGGTCTGATACTACCAAATAAAGGCGCTGGCTGCCAGGCTAGTTTTTGTGGACGATGAACTCAAATGCTTTGGGCTCCTTGCGGAAGAAGGCACGCTCCAGTACGCGGCGCCTGCTGCTTACACGGTGTTTGTTGCAATCCACAACTTCCGTGGCAGCGGCCAGGTAATCCATGGTCTCGACAACGCTCAGCATATCGCTGATCTGCTTAACCTCATACTGGATCTCCTGCTCGTTGTAGCGGTCTTCATGTAACAAGATGAGTAAATCCCTCTCTACAGGCTTCATGCTGATTACGTTTGATTGTTTTTTTTCTCTTATTGTTGACATCGATAATTTTCATGAACGCGGTCCGTTCCCTGTATTACAGGTTTTTGGAACGGGAAGGTATAGCGATTAAATTTTTCGATCAGTGCTTCATCCGTCCTTTTTGCATAGGCGGGCACCCGCAATCGTTTTTCTTTAGCACACTGCAACCTGACCACGTTAAACTTCCCATTACCAAGAAAACTAAAATCCATTTATACTTTTTCATCCTGCTAAAATAATGATGCTGATTACAAGCTGGTCTGTCCGAGCGGGTGTTTACCTTTTCTTAACAATGATCATTTCTAAATTAATCTATTTTCGCAAAAAAATTTTATTTATTTGTCCACAAGCTCCCCGGCCAGAAAAAAAGTGCTGATCGTTCCCCTTGATTGGGGCCTCGGCCACGCCACGCGCGACATTCCGCTGATCCACGAACTACTAAACGCTGGTTGTGAGGTAGTTATTGCGGCGGAAGGAAAACATGCCGCGCTGCTTTCCCGGGAATTCCCTGCGCTGACCATTCTTCCCCTTCCCGGTTACCGCATCACCTACTCGCAAAAAGGCCTTTTTTTCGGTCTCAAGATACTCCGGCAGGTCCCCAAAATATGGAAAGCCGTTCGCCGCGAGCAGGCCTGGCTGCGCAAGACCGTTGCGGAGCACGGCATCCACGGCGTGATATCGGACAACCGCTTCGGGCTCTGGCATCCTTCCATTCCCTGCGTGTTCATTTCCCACCAGCTGCTCATCAAAACGCCTTTCGGCGGCTTTACGGAGCGCCTGCTGCAACGGCTGAACTACCGTTTCATCAACCGCTATTCCGCCTGCTGGGTGCCCGATTTTGCCGGGGAACCCAATCTCAGCGGCGAGCTGGCGCATCCTTCCGTGCTTCCCGCCAACACATCGTACCTCGGCTGTCTCAGCCGTTTTGAACGGCAGGAAGGCGTAACGCAGCAATACGATCTGCTCGCGCTCATTTCCGGCCCCGAGCCGCAGCGCACCAACCTCGAAGAGCTGCTGCTGGCGCAGATCAGGCAGATGCCGGGCATCAAAGCGCTGATCGTGAGCGGCCGGCCCGACGAGGCGTCGCAACGCGAGATCGGCCCTGGTGTGTCGCAGGTGAGCCACCTCGGCGCCAAAGCGCTGAACGAAGCCATGCTGGCTTCCGGCATGGTGCTCTGCCGTTCCGGCTACACCACGCTCATGGACCTGGCAAAGCTTGATAAAAAGGCGATCCTCATCCCCACGCCGGGCCAGTCGGAACAGGAATACCTCGGCAAATACCTTATGCGCAAAGGTTATTTCTACAGCGTGCCGCAATCGCGGTTCAACCTCGGCGAAACGCTGAACGCCGCCCGCGATTTTCCTTTCACCCCTTTCCGCCAAGGGCAGGATATGGACGCTTACAAAAAGATCGTACAGGATTTTGTGAGGACGCTTTAAAGGCGCTTCCGCCAAAGGCAGGATATGGACGCTTACAAAAAGATCGTACAGGATTTTGTAAAAACACACCCCGGCACAGCCGGGAACGCGTTAAAAAATTCCATCATTCACGAACGATTAACGAAAAGCCCGCTTACAGCGCGGCTTTCAGCGCCTCTACCGTTTTTTTGTCGTTGCCGATAAAGATCTGTTTGCCGATGATCGCCACCGGTCTTTTCAGGAACGTATATTCTTCGAGGATCAGGTCGCGGTAATCTTTTTCCGACAGCTCCTTCCCCGCCAGGCCCCTCGCCTTGTACTGCATGGAACGGCGGCTGAAAAGCGCTTCGTAGCTGCCCGCCATTTTTCTCATTTCGTCCAGCTGCGCGGGCGTGATCTTTTGCGTTTTGATGTCCTGCAATTCCGCTCCCTTTTCCACGGCTTCCACTTCTTTCAATATCTTCCTGCAGGTGTCGCAGGTCGCCAAATGATAAATCTTCTTCATCCCGTAAAAGTATGAATTAAGGTAATTCATTACTTTTACCGCATGCACAAGAAACTCTTTTTACTGGATGCCCTGGCGCTCATTTACCGCGCCTATTACGCATTGATCCGCAACCCGAGGCTCACCAGCAAAGGCAAGAACACCAACGCGCAGTTTGGCTTCACTTCCACCCTGCTGGACCTTCTCAATAAAGAAAAACCCACGCACATCGCCGTGGCCTTCGACACGCACGCGCCCACCGAAAGGCATACCGACTTCGCCGATTACAAAGCCAACCGCGAAGACGCGCCCGAAGACCTGCTGGCCGCCCTGCCCGACATCAAACGCATCATCGAGGGGTTCAACATTCCCGTGCTGGAAGTGGACGGTTACGAGGCGGACGATATCATCGGCACCGTTGCCTGGCAGGCCGCCGCGCAGGGTTATTCCGTGTACATGGTAACGCCGGACAAGGATTACGGGCAACTGGTGAAAGAAAACGTGTTCATCTGGAAACCGCCTGCCCTCGGCAACAAGGAAGAGATCATGGGGCCGAAGGAAGTGTGCGAACGCTGGCAGATCAAAAGCGTGGAGCAGGTGGTGGACATCCTCGGCCTGATGGGCGATGCGGTGGACAACATTCCGGGCATCCCCGGCGTGGGCGAAAAAACCGCCATGAAACTCCTCGCAGAATGGGGCTCGCTGGATAACGTGATCGCCAACGCGGACAAGATCAGCGGCAAGATGGGCGAAAAGATACGCGCCGGCGCGGAAAGCGCGCTGCTGTCCAAAAAGCTCGCCACCATCATTACGGACGTACCCGTTCAATTCCATGAAGAGGATTTCTGCTGCACGGAAATAAACAAGGAAAAGCTCAGCGAGATATTCACCGAGCTGGAATTTAAGACCCTCGGCAAACGTATACTGGGCGACACTTTCAACGCCCTCGGCGGAGAAGCCGCGGCCGGAAAGGCCGTTCAGCAGGACCTGTTCGGCCAGCCGGTGGAAACGCCCGCCGCGGCCGCCAACCTCGTGCAGCAGGCGGAAGCCATCGAAACCGTAGGGCTGGTAGCCGATAAAAACATCGGGAACACACCGCATACCTATCATGTTGCCGACACGCCCGAAAAACACGCGGAGCTGCTGGCGCAGCTGATGAAAGAACCGGCCGTCAGCTTCGACACCGAAACCACCGGCACCGACGCCAACGCCGTAGAGCTCGTGGGCATGAGCTTTTCCGTAAAACCCGGCGAAGGCTGGTACGTTCCCGTGCCGGCGGACCAAACGGCCGCAAAGGCGATCGTGGAAACCTTCCGCCCGCTGTTCGAACGCGAGGACGCGCTGTTTATCGGGCAGAACGCCAAATACGACATGATCGTGCTGAAATGGTACGGCATCGAAATAAAAGGCCGGCTGTTCGACACCATGCTGGCGCATTACCTCATAGAGCCGGAAGGCCGGCGCAGCATGGACCTGCTCAGCGCACAATACCTGCAATACGCGCCGGTGTCCATCGAAACGCTGATCGGCAAAAAAGGTAAAGGCCAGGGCAGCATGCGCGACGTGGAGATCGAAAAGATCAAGGAATACGCCGCCGAGGACGCGGACATCACGCTGCAGCTCAAAGCCAAATTCGAGCCGCTGCTGAAGGAACGTACCGTGGAAAACGTGTTCTACGACATCGAGAACCCGCTCGTGAAAGTGCTCACCGATATGGAATACGAAGGCATCGCGGTAGACCGGCAGGCGCTGGCGGACTATTCCCGCGAGCTGGAATCGGAGATCAAAAAAGCGGAGGAAAGCGTGTACCAGCAGGCCGGCGTACGGTTCAACCTCGCGTCGCCCAAGCAGCTGGGCGAAGTGCTGTTCGACAAATTGCAGCTCGACCCGAAAGCCAAAAAGACCCGCACCGGGCAATACGCCACGGGCGAGGACGTGCTTTCCAGGCTCGCCAGCAAACACCCGATCGTGGAAAACATTCTCGTGTTCCGCGAAATGAGCAAGCTCAAGTCCACCTACGTTGATGCGTTGCCGTTAATGATCAACCCGCGCACCAACCGCGTGCATACTTCGTATAACCAGGCGGTGGCGGTCACCGGCCGTCTCAGCTCCAACAACCCGAACCTGCAGAACATCCCCATCCGTACGGAAAGGGGCCGCGAGGTGCGCAAAGCATTCGTGCCGCGCAGCGAGGAATACACGCTGCTGTCCGCCGACTATTCGCAGATCGAGCTGCGCATTATCGCCGCCATTTCGGAGGACGAAAATATGGTGGGCGCCTTCCGCAACAACCTGGACATTCACACGGCCACGGCCGCGAAGGTCTACGGGGTTGACCTTTCGGAAGTAACGCCCGACATGCGCCGCGCCGCCAAAAGCGTGAACTTCGGCATCATCTACGGCCAGAGCGCGTTCGGCCTCAGCGAGAACCTCGGCATCCCGCGCAGCGAGGCAAAAAGCCTGATCGACAACTATTTTGCGCAATACCCGTCCATCAAAGGTTATATGGAAAACCAGGTGCGTTTCGCGCAGCAGAACGGTTACGTGCAAACGCTGATGGGGCGCAAACGCTGGCTGAAAGACATCAATTCTTCCAACGCCGTGGTGCGCGGCTTCGCCGAGCGCAACGCCATCAACATGCCCATCCAGGGCACGGCGGCGGACCTGATCAAGCTCGCCATGATCTCGCTGCACAAAACTTTCAAAGCGCATAACTTCCGCTCCCGCATGATCCTGCAGGTGCATGACGAGCTGGTGTTCGACGCGCATCTCGACGAAGTGGAGACCATCAAGCCGCTGATCATCGAAGGCATGCGCAACGCCATGCCCAAACTCTCCGAAAAGCTGCCCATCGAGGCTGAGATCGGCACCGGCAAAAACTGGCTGGAAGCCCATTGATAAAATGAAATATTGGCAGGGGCGGTCACCGGCTTCCCCTGCCAAATTGCACGCCCAAAGCCCTCCATTCTTTCCTGGCACACCCCTTGCATATCCGGAAATCGTTTACTAGTTTTCGTATATGATCCAAACCACGAGGTTACAATTGTTGCCCTGCACGTTAAAGTTTTTCGAAGCGGTCCTGCAAGGGAATGAAGCATTAGCGCAACTGCTGGGAGCGGACGTTCCCGAAGACTGGACGGAATTTCCCGAAATGGTGCTGGTTGCTTATGACAAGATGCGTAACGATCCGGCATTGCTGGGGTGGTTTTTTTACCTGGCCATACACCGGGCGGACAACCGGCTGATAGGCACCGCCAGCTTCAAAGGCCGGCCGGACGCCAATGGCGTGGTGGAGATCGGTTACGAAGTGTCCGTTGCCTACCGGGAACAGGGTTACGCGACGGAGATCGCGCAAACGCTGATCCGGTTCGCGTTCAGCCATTCGCAGGTAACAAAGGTAAT
>CBINIO010000067.1:0-12247 GCA_966250725.1 uncultured Chitinophaga sp. | reverse complement strand
CAGAGCAGCCTGGTCGTTTACCATGACGATTACGGCGACTACAGCACCAACGAACCCACTATGGACGGTACGGCTTCGCTGATCTATCTGCTTGCGTTGAAGGAGAATGAAGGGTTGAAGCCGGGGAAGATCGGAAAATAAGCCCATGGCATTTCTGAAGACGATAAAGTATATTTGGAACCGATAGCACAAGACCAGGTCAGATTGATCCCCGGCAGCAAGGTAACCCTTGTCGCGGAACAAAGGCCGGCAGTTTCCCAATAAACGACCATCATTATGCTCACAGCGCTCACCTCCGCGGTTATTTACACCGGCAAAGAAGAACTCAAAGGAAAGACATTGTTACTGGACAACGGCATTGTAAAAGGATGGACGGACGAGCGTGAGATACCATCGGATTTCCATATCATCAACCAGAACGACCGGTACATTGCGCCGGGACTACTGGACCTGCAGATATACGGAGGAGGCGGTTTGTTGTTTGCCGACGATCCCTCCTCCGCTGCTTTAAAGACCATGACGGACGCGCTGATAAAAACCGGCACCACGGGGTTTTTACCCACGCTCGCCACCAACGAGCTGAGCGTTTTTGAAAAAGCGATCGACACGGTGCGCGACCATCCGCATCCCGCCGTACCCGGCCTGCATCTCGAAGGTCCTTACCTCAACCCGGTGAAACGCGGCGCGCACATTGCCGCCTGCATCAAAAAACCCACGGTGCCCGAAGTAAAAGCGCTGCTGGAAAGGGCGCAGGGCGCCATCAAAATGATCACGCTGGCGCCGGAAATGTGCGACCCCGCCGTGATCGATCTGCTGCTCGACAACAACGTGATCGTGTCGGCAGGCCACAGCAACGCCACTTTCGCGGAAGCCGCGGCGGGTTTTAAAAGAGGCATCCAAACGTCCACGCACCTCTTCAACGCCATGAGCCCCTTCCATCACCGCGATACCGGTTTGCCGGGCGCGGTATATCAAAACGCCGCGGCGTATGCCAGCATCATCCCCGACGGCATTCATGTGGATTACGAGACCTTGTCCGTTTCCAAAAAGCTGATGGGCGACCGCCTCTTCATCATTACCGATGCGGTGGAAGCAAGCGACGGCGCGTATGTGCACGTATTCAAAGGAGACCGCTACACTTTGCCGGACGGTACTTTGTCCGGCTCCGCGCTTACTTTGCTGAAAGGCGTGGCGAACTGCGTGCGGCATGTGGGCATTGCGCCTGACGAAGCATTGCGCATGGCGTCCACTTATCCCGCCAAACTGATCGGGCAGCCTGAAAGAGGGTTGATCACACCGGGGCAGCCTGCTTATCTCACTATTTTCGACGGGGAGTACCAGCCTTGCGGCACGTATATAAACGGGGAGTTTTTCGGGGCGTAACTATTTCCTCGTCACCAGGTAATTATAATCGTTCAGCAGCGTTTCCAGGAACTGCACGGATTCCATGTCGGTCTCGATGTGCAGCACTTCTTTGATCCGCAGCGAAATACGGTCCGCCATCGCCGTGTCGCCGGTGCGGCCCGTGGTGTCGAGCACGTTCTTGATCTTGCTGAGATCGCGGTCGCTCAGCCGCAGTATCTGCGAAAATTGCGGGGTATAATCAGGCTGGTGTATCTCGCGGAAGATCGTGTCCTGTATGGTATGCCGCTCCTTCGTGCGCACGAGGATCGTGCCCGCCGCCAGGTCGCCCAGCCGCTGGTTGTAAGGACTTTTTAGCACCACTATCACCGGCACCACGCCCATCAGCAGCGTGATGAACGCGCCCCAGCCTTCCTGCTCCGCCAGCAGCGAAAAAACGAACAGGAGGGTGAACAGCGGCGACTCTACCAGCCTGAACAGCCAGCGCAGCAATACCTGGCCCAGGCCCGGCACGTTGCCCATCAGGCTCACCACCCGGATGTCCATCACCCTTTTGCCCAGGCTTTGCCCTTTCATCAGCAGCTCGGAAATAAGATAATACAACGAAAGGGGCAGCCATAACAGGAAAAGCTCCGGAAAATACCCTCCCAGCCCCACCTTGTTCATGAACAGGGTCATCAACAGCAGGTAAGCGCCCCGGATGAGCAGGTCTATCAGGTAAGCCACCCCGCGCCGGCCCAGGTCGGCCGCCTCGAATTCCAGGTCGATATTAAATACTGTAGGTATTTTGATAATAGGCATAAACAAATTTAAAATTTATTATATTTCCACTTCAGTAATTTTTATGACCCGTACCGCATGAGAGAATCTTCATTTATCAAACGGAACCTGGCCCGCTGGAAACAGGTACGTGAGGAACCCACCGACGACCCGGATGAGATGGCGGAACGTTTTACCTCTCTGCTGGACGACCTTGCTTATGCCAAAACGTTTTACAGCCACAGCAAAGTGACCCATTATATCAACGGTATGGCGTCGGGCATTTTCCAGCGCATTTACCGCGATCATACCGGCGACAAAGGCCGCATCCGCAACTTCTTTTATTACGTGCTGCCCCTGCTGATCCGCAAGCATCACCGGCTTTTCCTGTTCGCGTTCTGTTATTTCCTGCTGTTCTGCATCATCGGCGCGTTTTCCGCGGCGCACGACGAAACCTTTGTGCGCGGCGTGCTGGGCGACAATTATGTGAACATGACGGAAGAGAACATCGCGAACGGCGACCCCTTCGGCGTATACAAAGGCGAGAACGAATGGCGGATGTGGGTGCGCATCGCGCTGAACAATATTCAGGTGAGCCTCATCTGTTTTATCTGGGGCATCGCGCTGTCAGCGGGCACTTTGTGGATACTGTTCAAGAACGGCATCATGCTCGGGTCTTTCCAGTATTTCTTTTTTGCGAAAGGGCTGGGGTGGCCGTCCGTGCTCGTGATATGGATACACGGTACGCTGGAGATATCTTCCATTATCATCGCCGGTACGGCGGGAATGATACTGGGCAACAGCCTGCTTTTCCCCGGCACGCATACGCGCGTGGAATCGCTGAAGCGCGGGGCGATGGAAGGCGTGAAGATCATCGTGTCGCTGGTGCCCATTTTTATCGTGGCGGCTTTTCTCGAAAGTTTTGTAACGCGCCACACCAGCATGCCCATGGCGCTCAGCGTCAGCATACTCGCGGCGTCGGCCGCGTTCATCGCGTGGTATTTCGTGTTCTATCCCATACGGGTGCAGCGCCGCGGTTACCGGCTCGCCCTGGACGGTAAACTTTTAAAACCGGCGGCCGCATGAAACGACGGGGATACTGGATAATGCCGGCGCTTTTCTGCATCAGCCTGCACGCCGCGGCGCAGGACAAAAAAGCGGAGAGGGATTTTGATGAAAACGAATGGCAGGTGATCGATTCGGCGGAGAAGGATGATTTTCAGAAAGGAAATCTTGAAGACGTCTACGCGGACACAGCGGCGGAGGCTTCCGCGGATACGACGCCTTTTGCGGAAAACGCCGTGGAAGGAACGGAAGCGGACGACGACCGGACCGTTGAAGAAAAGATCCGCAGCGGCGAGGTCGCTTATTGGCGCTGGGACCGCCAACCCGTGGGCGAATGGGACGAAAGCGGGCAGGCGCGCCTCAGCCCGCGAAAAGTGCCCGCAAAGGATATCGAAGCGCTGCGCGGCATGAGCGCGCTCGATTACACAAAAGACGATCATCCCGACATACGGCAAAGGAACGCCACGCTGGACGCCATCGGCGCCTGGGTGCGCGCCAACGGCACCGTCTTCCTCTGGATATTTTATATTACCCTGGGCTTGCTGCTCGTTGCGGTACTGGTGCTTTTTTTCAGGAAGAACGATATTTCCTTCCGCTGGTCGTCCGGTAACAACGGCGCCCACGGCGGCTTTACGACGGCTTCCGAAGAAGGCCCGCAAAACTACGAAACGCTGGCGGCCTCGGCCATTAAGGAAGGAAGGCTGCGCGACGCGGTGCGTTTCCGTTACCTGCATTCGCTGCAGCTGCTGGAAGCGCGCGAGCTGATAGCGCCGGGGAAAGACAAGACCAATATGGATTTCCTGCGCGAGCTTTCACGCACCGCTTTTCATCAGCCCTTTGCCGCATTAACGCTGCATTACGAATACGTCTGGTACGGGAAAGCGCCGCTCAGCAGCGGGCAGTTCTCGCAGCTGGACGATCAGTTTGCCGCTTTTACCCAATCCATAAAACAAGTTTCGTGAAAACCGGCATCATCATAGGTATTTCCGTGGTCATCACAGTGCTGGTAGTGCTGCTGTTCATCGGCGCCTCCACGGGCGGCGGCAATAACCGGCAGCAGGAAAGCCGGCTCACGCGGAACAGGATCACCTACAGCAGCCGCGATAAAGCGCCGTACGGCAGCTACGTGCCTTTTAAGGTGATGCAGCATTTTTTCAAAGAGAGCAAACCCAAGACCGTTACCCGGCCTTTCGCCAAAACGTATGAAAGGGCAGACGGCATAAAAACGGCGAACAACGTATACATTATCGTGGCGGAACGGCTTTGGCTGAGCGAAAAGGACGCGGCCGCCATGTCCGAATACGTGAGCGAAGGCAACAAGCTTTTCCTGGCGGTGGAAGAAACGGATTCCTTGCTGGAAGCCACTTTCGGGTTCAGGGTGAAAAAAGGGAAAGACCCTCAGGGGCTGTCCCATGTCACGCAGCATTTCTCCAATCCCAACTTTGGCGCCGATACCGTTTTTACATCGGCCGGCATCCAGTTCAACAGCTCGCTGGCGGCGCCGGACTCCGGCATCATCACCACGCTGGGCACCAATAAGGACCATCAGCCGAACTTTTTCAGGATACCCTACGGCAACGGCCAGGTGTTCGTCATGCTCAACCCGATGACCTGGACGAATTATTTCCTGATGAAAAAAGGGAACATGCGGGCGCTGGAGCTGCAAATGGCTTATCTCCCGGAATACCCGCCAAACGTGTACTGGGACGAGTTTTACAAATACCAGCACGGCCCGCAGCGCGGCGATTTTTCCAACTGGCAGGTGCTGCTGCGGCATCCGTCGCTGCGCTGGGCCCTGTTCCTTTCCGTGGCGCTGCTGCTCCTCTACGTGTTGTTCGAAAGCAAACGCCGGCAGCGGCTCATCCCGCCAAAACCCGTACTGGCGAACAATTCGCTGGACTTCGCGGAAACCCTCGGCAGGCTGTATTACCAGCATCATAACAACCTGAACCTGGCGAATAAAATGACGACGCACCTGCTGGATTACATCCGGCAGCATTATTACCTCAACACCGGCGCGCTCAATCCTGAATTTGTGACCGCGCTCTCGCGCAAAAGCGGCCACTCCCGCGTATCGGTGGAAAGGCTGATAGGCATGGCGGTGCAGGTAAGGCTGGCGGACAGCATCAGCGACGACCAATTACAGGAATATTATAACAGCATCTATCAATTCTATTTAAAAGCGAACTAATGGAAATAAACACCTTTGAGCCCCGCACGGACCTCAGCGAGCTGCACGAAGCGATTGCGGCCATCAAAGCGGAGATCGGCAAAGTGATCGTAGGCCAGCACCAGATGATAGACCTGCTCACCGCGGGCCTGCTCGCCAACGGCCACATCCTCATAGAAGGCGTGCCCGGCGTGGCCAAAACGCTCGCGGCAAAGCTGCTCGCCAATACCATCGACGCAAAGTTCTCCCGCATCCAGTTCACACCCGACCTGATGCCGGCGGACGTGCTGGGCACTTCCATCTTCAACCCGCAAAGCAAGGAGTTCGAATACAAAAAAGGCCCCATCTTCGGCAACATCGTGCTCATCGACGAGATCAACCGCGCCCCCGCAAAAACGCAGGCCGCGCTGTTTGAAGTGATGGAAGAGCGCCAGATCACCAACGACGGGCAAAGCCACCAGCTGGACCAGCCGTTCATGGTAGTGGCCACGCAAAACCCCATCGAGCAGGAAGGCACCTACCGCCTGCCCGAAGCGCAGCTGGACCGTTTCCTTTTTAAAATAGAAGTGAAATACCCGGCCCTGCAGGAAGAGATCGCGATATTGCAGGCGGCCAACACGCAGGGCGGCCAGCACCAGATGCTCGCGCAGGCGCGGCCGGTGGTGAGCGCCGCCACCGTGATCCGCCTGCAGCAGAAAGTGCGCGAAGTGATCATGGAAGAAAAGTTATTGCAGTTCATCGCCGCGCTCGTGCACGAAACGCGCATGAACCAGAGCATTTACCTCGGCGCTTCGCCGCGCGCGTCCATCGCGGTGATGAACTGCGCGAAGGCCGTGGCCGTGATGAACAACCGCGATTTCGTAACGCCGGACGATGTGGTGTACATCCTTCCCCACATCCTGCGCCACCGCATCGTGCTTACGCCCGAGCGCGAAATGGAAGGCATCACGCCGGACGAGATCATCGCGGAAATACTCAAAGCAGTAGAAGTACCCAGATAACATGAACGGACCAAACGGGTTTTTCAGATCGTTTTTTCTCAGCGGCCGGTTTTACCTGTCGCTCGGCGCCGTCATTATTTTATTCGTGACCGCCTTTTTTGTGCCGGTGTTTTTCCACGTGGCCGGCGCCGCGCTCGCGATCTGCGCCGCCCTGCTGCTGCTGGACCTTGCGCTGCTCTATCTTTCCCGCCACGCCATCCGCGCGGAACGCCGCATGAGCGACCGCTTCAGCAACGGCGACGAAAACGCGGTGGAGCTGCACGTGCGCAACGGCTACACTTTCCCCGTCCGCATCCTGATCGTGGACGAGCTGCCTTTCCAGTTCCAGCAAAGGAATTTTTCCATCAAAGGCCAGCTCGGCAAACGCGAGGAAAAAACGTTCGCGTATTCGCTGCGCCCGGTGGAAAGGGGCGAGTACCATTTCGGCCGCCTGCACCTGTACGTACGGAGCGCCTTCGGGCTGGTAACGCGCCGCTACACCGAAACGGCGGAAAAGACCGTGAAAGTGTACCCTTCCTTCGTGCAGCTGCGCAACTACGAATTGTTCTCCATCAAACACAAGCTCAGCGAAATGGGCGTGCACCGCAAACGCGTATTGGGCCACAGCATGGAGTTCGACCACATCAAGGAATACACGCGCGGCGACGATGTGCGCACGCTCAACTGGAAAGCCACCGCCCGCCGCGGCACGCTGATGGTGAACAACTTCACGGAGGAACGCTCCCAGCAGGTATACTGCGTGATAGACAAAGGCCGCAACATGAAAATGCCTTTCGACGGCCTCACCCTGCTGGACTACGCCGTGAACGCCTCGCTCGTGTTCAGCAACGTGGCGCTCGGCAAGGGCGACAAAGCCGGCCTCGTTACGTTCACCGGCAAACAGACGGAAGTATTGCCCGCCAGCAGCAAAAAAGTACAGCTCAACAAAATACTCGAACAGCTCTACGCCCAAACCACCGCCTGGACGGAGAGCGACATCGAACGGCTGGGCGTGCACCTGCGCGCGTCGCTTTCGCAGCGTTCGCTGCTGATATTGTTCACGAATTTCGAGTCCCTCACCAGCCTGCACCTCCAGCTGCCTTACCTGCGGCAGCTCGCGAAATACCACCTCCTGCTCGTCGTATGTTTTGAGAACACCGAGATCAAAAAGCTGAACGAAAAACAGGTGGAAGGAGTGGAAGAGATCTACATCCAGGTGATCGCGCAGAAGTTCGCGCACGAAAAAAGACAGATGGTGAGAGAGCTGGCGCAGTACGGCATCATGGCCCTGCTCACCACGCCCGAACGCCTGACGGTGGACGTGGTGAACAAGTACCTTGAGCTGAAATCACGCATGGTGTCGTGATCAGTATCTTTCTTCTTTCTCGTAATCTTTCGGCCCTTTCTCGCCGAGCTTGGTGAACTTGCGGATGTTGTAGGTCACGTTCAGGCTGAAGTAACGCACGTTCCTGCGGTTGTTGGAATATTGTTCGTACGTGTTGGTCAGCTCGTAGAAGTTCCGCACGGTGGAACCGAACAGGTTCTCGCAGGTAAACGCCACGTTCAGCTTGCGCTGGAAAAAGTTCACCTGGCCCTTCAGCCCGCTGTTGAAGCGCGCCGCCCGCATCCCCTGCGAATAATAACGCGGCCCGTTGTACCGGCCGTTCACCGAAATGGAGAACACGCGGATGCGGTACGCGGCCCACACGGTGAGGTTGGACGTCCAGCCGGAAATGTTCGCGAATTTTTCGCTCACCGCTTCTTTACCGTCTTCCCCGCCGTCGGTCACGGTTTGATAATAGCGCAAACCGCCGCTGATATTCATGTTGAACGAGCCTTTGTTGTTGCCCAGCGCCTTGAAGAAATGCGAGTTGAGCGTGAGGTACGCGCTTTTGTCGTTGCGCGACGCGAGGTTTACATAAGTGCTCGTATTGATGATGGTGCTGTCGTTGATGTATTCCACTTTGGTATAGCGGCTGATGATGTCGCTCGCGTCTTCCATTTCAACCCCCACTTTCACCTGGTGGCGCTGGATCTGCGCCATGTATTCCATGCGGTATTCCTTGGAGAAAGAGGGCCGCAGGTTGGGGTTGCCGGTGCGTATGTTGAAGCTGTCCGCCGTGTTCACAAAAGGATTCAGCTGGTCGGGCGAAGGCCGGTCCATGTTCCGGTTGAAGTTGAACGTGAGCTGCTGCTGCTTGTAGTCGTACTGGAAATTAAAACCCGGTGAGATGTTCGTGTATTTGAACGGTACGGGATTCCTCAGCGAATCCAGCAGCGCCATCTGGTTGAAATACTGGATGCCCGGGTTGAACCGCAGGTTCGCCATATGGTCTTTCCATGGGCTGTAATTGAGACCCATGGAGCTGCGCACCTCGTACGTCTGGTTGTTGAAGCGGTTGCCTGCGTACAGCTCTTCCGATTTGTTGCCGTTGTAGCCGAGGCGGCCGGTGAAGTTGTAGCCCAGCTTGCGGCTGCGTTTGCCTACGGACACGTTCGCGGCATAGTTCTGCTTGAAGCTGGAATAGTCGGTGGACAGCCGCGGCGCGGCCAGCAGCTCCTCGTCGTTCACGTTCTTGCGCGTGGCGAGGTTGAGGTTCATGCCGCCGCCTACTTCGGCGCTGGCGCTGAGGTCGTAATATTTGCCGTTTTCCAGCGGCTGGCGGAAGTGTATGTTCGAACGGATGTTGAAATTGCCGTTCTTCCGGTCGTTGCGCTGCAGCGAGGTGTCGTCCGTGAGCAGGTAGAAATAATCGTTGTTGCCGTATCCCTTGCCGCCGGTTTTGGTGAAGTTGAAGCCTGCTTCCAGCTTCTTTTGCGAATTTTCCTCGTACTCTTTGTAATAATGCCAGTCGGTCACGGCGCGGTAGCCGTTGTTGCGGTTGCGGCTTTCCTGGTTTTTGACCATCGTGGGCTTGTGCGCGTAGTTGCTGTTGGTGCCGTTGTTCTCCGCATCGCTGCCGCTGCCGGTCCAGCCGAGGGTGGCGGAGCCGCGCAGCTTTTCCTTTTCGGATATCTTCAGCTCGTAACGCGTGTTGAGGTTATGATTGAAGTCGTAGGCCGTGCGGAAATTTTTCTGCGAAAGATAGGAGCTGTCGCCGCCCGGCTCTTTCGGGAAATAGGTGCGGCTGATGTAGCTGCTGTCAGAATTGTATTGCCCGTTGTTGAAATAAGTTACCTGGAAAGGCGCGAGGTTCAGGTTGTACCGCATCTTCGCCTTCAGGTTGCGGCGGCTGTCCACCCCGGCGGTAAAGGCCGCGGAATAGCCGCGGAACTGTATTTTGCGGGTAATGATGTTGATGTAGCGGATGTTCGTTCTTCCCTCCACGAGCGCCTGCTCCGCTTCCACCACGTCCGGCGGGGCTTTGAGCACTTCGATGCGTTCGATCATGAAGGAGGGGAGATTGTTGAGATAGCTGTTGGCGTCCATGCCGGTAAGCTCGATGGGCTTGTCGTCCACATAAAACTTCACCCGGTCCTTGCCTTCCATCGTGATGTTATTGTTCGCGTCTATCGTTACGCCGGGCACGTATTCCAGCAGCTCCATGCCGGTGCCGCCGGGCAGGAAGTTTTCATCCGGCGAGAACACGATGCTGTCCTTGTTCATCGTGTACATTTGTTTCTGTCCCACCACGGTCACTTCCTTCAGGTTGCGCGTGCCCGTCTCCAGCATGATCGTGCCGAGGTCGCGGCGCGTTTTTTCCGCGCTGATCTTCACCTTTACGAAATAAGGATTATATCCCAGCGTGCCGATCTTCACGAGGTAGCTGCCATGCGGCACAGGCGTAAGGAGAAAGCTGCCTTTTTCATCGGCGGCCACCCCTGTCACGATCGTCGAGTCATCTTCGTTCAGCAAAGCGACGGAAGCAAAAGGAATGGGTTCTTTATTGGCTGACTGCAGAACTTTCCCGGTAATGACCCCCGTTTCCGTGTCGGTATTCGACGGGGGGCGTTGCGCTTGCGCCGTGAAGAATGATAACATACATCCCAGCAGGCACACGAGTGCCATGCCGCGTCTTGGTTTGATACTCATCTAATTAAGCGTATAGGTTGACGTCCGAAAAATACGACCCTGCTCCCTGACAACCATAATATTTACACCTATGCAGGATAAGCATGATAAATGGTAACGTACACGTTGCCGCATATGTGTGGGAAGCGGGGCGTCTTTATGTAAGACGTCATTAATCCGGTTACCTTTCCCCCGGCAGGCAACCGGATGGATGAACGGTGTGAGACCGGGATTTCCGGTAGGGGATTTTTCTATAGCACAATTGTGTTAACTTGCCATAAGCGTATAATAATTAATGTGTTTTTCTGTTATAATGACCGTGTTCCCGCTATGAGATCAACGTACAGGCACATATTATTCCTTATTCCCGTTCTCGGCTGCTGCTACGCAGGCCACGCGCAGCAGCTGGTAGCGAATCCCAGTTTTGAAGACGTGAACATCTGCACGGAATATAACGCGCCCTGCAGCCCCTCCGCCTGGGAAAGCGTGGCGCCCGAGCATCTCAAGATGCATTATCTCTATTCTTCGGAAGCCATGGCCGGTGCGAACGTGGTACGGCTGGTGCACCGCCAGAACGGGCTCCGCAATTATATACAGGCGAAGCTGCTCTGCCCCGTGGAGGCGGGCCGGCAATACAAGCTGGTGATCGTGGCGGGGAAAGATTTCAAGGGACCGCTGGAATTGGGCGTTCGCCTCGATACGGGTTACATCTACCGCTTTTCAGCCTTTCCGCTGGACGGGTTCCCGCCAACTGTTGCCGTCAGCGAAAAGAACGCCGTGGAAATCAAAAAAGGGAGTATGGACTTTTACCGGATGGAAAAAGTGTTCACCGCTCCCAAAACCGCTACCCATCTTATCGTGGGCGATTTCAGCAAAGGGTCGCCGCGCGCCGCGCTACATTTGCGGGAAAGCTTCTTTATAGACAGCGTCGATATTGTTCCGCTGGAAAGCGGCCCGCCCTGCGAACAGGCGCAGCGGGTGAAAGAGGAGCTGTACGCGCAGCACCGCCGCCACACCCTTCCTCCCGGTTCTTTTAAACAGGAAAAAGCAAAGCTGGACATCTGGCAGGACAAACGCCATTGCATCACCCTCGCGGTAAAAGACGCCGGCATATTCACGCCCCGGGGCCGCGAGCGTTACCCCGAAGCCGCCGCCCGCCTCGATTCCATCATCCGCGTGTACGATCCCTACGCCGGCACAAAGGTGATCGTGACCGGCTATTCCTTTAAACCCGGCACCGGCAATTACAACAAGATCCTGTCCGTGGTACAGGCGCAGAAGTTGAAAGACGTGCTGGTATACCGCCACGGTTTCACGGTGGACGATGTGGAAGTGTACGGCCGCGGCAACGCCGATCCCCGGTATGATACCACCACCGAAGCCGGCAAAGAGGACAATAATTTCGTGGAGATCGAATTCTGCCTGCCCAAGCCGCCGCCCGCGCCCATGGCCGCCCCCGCGCCGCCGCCCCCACCGGATACGCTCGTGATCCCCGATGTGCTGTTCCGCTTCAACAGCAGCGAGCTGAACACAAAGCTCTACAAGTCGCTGGACAGCCTGGTGGCCCGCATCCCGCGCAACGATACCACCGTGCAGCTGCAGATACTCGGGTATACCGATAACGTAGGCACGGAAGCCTACAACCTCAACCTGAGCCGCATGCGCGCCACCGCGGTAGCGGATTACCTGAAAGACAAAGGGCTGGAAAAGTTCATCCGGCACGTGTCCGGCCGCGGCGAAAGCGCGCCCGTAGCGCCCAACGACACGCAGGAAGGCCGCCAGCGCAACCGGCGGGTGGAGATCATTATTTATACGGGCTCGGATTAAAAAAAACCGGCCCATAGGGGCCGGCCTCTCTAATGCATATCCCGGGGGATTATTTACTAAGATAAGAACGGA
>CBINIO010000066.1:0-12332 GCA_966250725.1 uncultured Chitinophaga sp. | reverse complement strand
AACGAAACAAAGGAACGCACCGCCACCGTGCACCTCATCGGCCGGGAGATCGACAGCGACCGCACCATCCGCGTGCATTGCCACCTCGACCGGGAAGACAAGGAAATGATGCCGGGCACTTACCTGAAAGCATGGGTAGAGACCGGCGCCGCCACCGCGCCTTCGCTGCCGGACGAGGCCATCGTGATGGAGGGCGGGAAATATTACGTGTTCCTCGCGCTGGGCGAACCGTTTCATTTCAAAAGACTGGAAACCGCCACCGGGGTCAGCAGCGGCGGGTACACCGAAGTGGTGCTGCCAGATGGAACGCCCGCGGGCGCGCAATTTGCGGTGAAAGGCGCGGGCGACCTGATGGCCGCCATGACGAACGCCGGCGAGGAAGGCCATGCCCATTGACGGGATTTATTGCAGGGGGATGTATTTTTCGCCTGCAATAAATTTTTCTATTGGGGTGATGCATATTATTTTTGCGGGATGCAAAGCGTTTTCCAGCACCATTCCGTCGTAATCACAGGCGCATCTTCCGGGATCGGGAGGGCCCTGGCCATTGCCTTTCTGCAGGCAGGCGCCAACGTTTCCGTTTGCGCCCGCAACCGCGAAGCCCTGGAGGCCCTGGCGGCGGAGGCGGGCTCCGATGCGCTGCATGTGTTCCCGGCGGACGTGAGCCGCGAAGAAGATTGCAAAGCGTTCATCGACAGCGCGCTGGAACGTTTTGGCAAAGTGGACATCCTCGTGAACAACGCCGGCATCAGCATGCGCGCGCTGTTTAAGGACACCACGCCCGAAGTGCTCAAATCGCTGATGGACATCAACTTCTGGGGCGCGGTGTATTGCACCAAATACGCCCTTCCTTCCATTACCGAACACAAAGGCACAATCGTAGGCGTTTCATCCATAGCGGGTTACCGCGGTTTGCCGGGCCGTACCGGCTATTCCGCTTCCAAGTTCGCCATGCAGGGTTTCCTCGAGGCGCTGCGCACCGAAAATCTACATACAGGCGTTAACGTGATGTGGGTCTGCCCCGGCTTTACTTCCTCCAATATCCGCAACACCGCGCTCGACAAAACCGGTCATTCCCAAAAAGAGACCCCGCTGAAGGAAGACCAGCTCATGAGCGCCGAGGACGTGGCGCGGCATACGCTGCGCGCCATCATCCAGCGGAAGCGGACGCTCATCCTCACCAAACAGGGCAGGCTCACCGTGCTGCTCAGCCGGATGTTCCCCGCCTGGGCGGACAAACTTGTATTCAATCATTTCAGGAAAGAGCCCGGCTCGCCGCTCGAGGCCTGAAATCCGGTACTCATTTTGTTATACCTCTTTTTTATCGTTCTTTTGAACAATTACACTGAATAATTGATTTTCTTTGCACAGGTTTTTACAACACCCCTGTGTTTCATAGCTTCGGCTTTACCGCATATGCCCATTATCACACTCACATCCGACATCGGTTTGCAGGATTACCTGACAGGCGCCATCAAGGGGCTGTTGCTGCAACACTGCGGGGATGCCCGGGTGGTGGACATTTCCCATCATATTTCCCCCTTCAACCTGCCGCAGGCCACTTACATCTGCCGCAGCGCGTTCCGGTATTTCCCGGAAGGCACCTATCACCTCGTGCTCAACAACCTGTTTGACCGCAAAGCCGATTACCTGCTGATGGGGCGGCACAACAACCAGTACATCCTTTGCGCCGACAACGGCCTGCTCACCATGATCGCCGGGGGAATGCCCGAAGAAGTATACCGCATCCCGCTGGACCCTTCGGAGCACCGCAATACGCTGAACATGGTGGCGGTGATGGCCCGCGCGCTGGCCAAACTTATTGGGGGCGCCGCGCCGGCCGAAACCGGCACGCTCACCGGCGAGATCACCGTCAAGAACAACCTGCAGCCGCTTACCGGCGAAGATTATATCGAAGGACAGATCCTTCACATCGACAATTTCGAGAACGTGATCGTGAACATCACCCGCGAACAGTTCGACGGGCAGCGGAAAGGCCGCAAGTTCGCTATCCTGTTCCGCCGCGACGAAATGATCACCCAGCTGAGCGAAACCTATGCGGACGTGCCCGAGGGGCAAAAGCTCGCGCTGTTCAACGCCGCCGGTTATCTTGAAATAGCCGTGAACAAAGGCAACGCCGCCGGTCTTTTCGGCCTGCAGGGCTTCAGGAGAGACCAGCTGCAGCAGGCCGCCTACCAGCAGCTTTCCTTTTATCAAACCGTCAGAATCCTGTTCGAATAATGGTACGGATCGTAAAACTGACCATGGACCCCGCGCGGGCCGCCGAATTTGAGACCCTTTTCGCCGGCAGGCAGGAAGCCATCCGCCATTATCCCGGCTGCCGCCACCTGGAACTGTGGAAAGACCGCAGCCACCACGGCGTATACTTCACCTACAGCATATGGGACGGGCCGGAAGCGCTCGACGATTACCGCCGCTCCCCTTTGTTCGCCGAGGTTTGGACCGGCATAAAAGGCTGGTTCACAGGCAAGCCCGAAGCATGGAGCCTGGACGACAGAACACCCCGCCCGCAATAAACCGCGCGTTAAAAAGTTAAAGTATTTATAAAAAGTTAAAACTGTTGCACACATTAGCTTAATTGGTTACTTTTTCTATTTTTGTCGGAATTATCTAAAACAACCTTATGAATTTTAACCGGATCAATAACATTACGGGCTGGATCGTGTGTATTGTCGCCTGTACTGTTTATTTAATGACCATGGAAGCCACGGGAAGCCTGTGGGATTGCGGGGAATTCATTTCCGCGGCCTATAAAGTGCAGGTGCCCCACCCCCCGGGAGCCCCCCTCTTCGTATTGCTGGGCCGCATCTTCACCCTGCCCTTCAAACCCACCGAAGCATCCCTGGGCATCAACATCATGAGCGCCCTGGCCAGTGGTTTCACCATCCTGTTCTTATTCTGGACCATTACGCACTTCGCGCGCCGCATTTTTAGCAAGAACGGCGAAACGCTCACCCAAAAGCAGATCCACGTGGTAATGGGCGCGGGCGTCGTGGGCGCGCTTGCCTATACTTTCTCCGACTCTTTCTGGTTCTCCGCCGTGGAAGGCGAAGTATACGCCATGTCGTCCCTTTTTACCGCCCTCGTTTTCTGGGCCATGCTGAAATGGGAGCATGAAGCGGACACCAGATACGGCGACCGCTGGATCATCTTCATCGCTTACATGATGGGCCTCTCCATCGGCGTGCACCTGCTGAACCTGCTCACCATCCCCGCGATGGTGCTGATCTATTATTTCAAACGCGGCAAAAAGATCACCATGGCCAATACCTTCTGGGTATTCGTGCTGGGCTGCGTGATCACCGGGCTGGTGCAGAAATTCATCATACAGGACACTATCAAGGTATCCGGCATGATGGACGTGTTTTTTGTGAACAGTCTCGGCCTGCCCTTCTTCTCCGGTTTTACGTTTTATTTCCTGGCCATCATCGGCCTGCTGATATACGGGTATTTCCGGCCCGGCAAGACCGGTCTTTACGCGCCGCTCATCATCGTGGCCTCGCTCATCATGTTCCCCGCCTTTGCCGACGGCGAGAGCGGCGGCTTGCGCGTGCTGCGTTTTGTGCTGGGCGCCGGCGTGCTGCTTATCCCCTACTTCATGAAATTGTTTGGCGCGGAGCCGGGCGGTCCCGGCATGCGCCGTTCCGTGCAGCTGATCAACTCCTGCATATTTTTCCTGCTGATGGGCTATTCCACCTACGTGACCACCATGATCCGCTCCAGCGCGAACCCCACGGTGGACATGTATAACGTGGACAACCCCGTGTCGCTCGTAGGCTACCTCGGCCGCGAACAGTACGGCGATTTCCCGCTGATCTACGGCCAGGTGTTCACCGCGCGCCCGGAGAAGTATGAAGAAAAAGGCAACATCTACGCCCGCGGCAATAACGAATACATCGTGGTGGGCAAAAAACAGGTGCCCGTTTACAACCCGAAAGACATGATGCTGTTCCCCCGCGTGTGGGACGCCAGCAACGACCAGGGGCATGCGGATTTCTACCGCGCGCATCTTGGGCTGCGCCAGGGCGAAGCGCCTACTTTCGGCGATAACATCAGCTTCTTTGTGCGGTACCAGGTCGGCTTTATGTACCTGCGTTATTTCGGCTGGAACTTCTGGGGCAAGCAGAACGATACGCAGGGCTTCGGCAACCCAAGGGACGGGAACACCATTTCCGGCATTCCTTTCGTCGACAACTTCTTTTACGGCGATCAGAGCATGATGCCGGACAGCCTGAAAAACAGCAAGGCGCACAACACCTTCTTCCTGCTGCCTTTTATTCTCGGCCTTTTCGGTTTCTTCTTCCATTATAACCGGCATAAAAAAGACGCGCTCATCCTGGGCCTGCTGTTCTTCTTTACCGGCTTCGCGATCGTGCTGTACCTCAACCAGGCCGGCAACCAGCCCCGCGAGCGTGATTACGCCTATGTAGGCTCCTTCTACGCTTTCGCTATCTGGATCGGTTTGGGCGTACTGAGCCTGTACAGCTTTTTCCAGAAAAGAAAACTGCCCAAGCCCGGCGTGATCGCCGTAGTGCTCAGCCTCATCGGCGTGCCTTTACTGATGGCGCAGCAGGGCTGGGACGATCATGACCGCTCGCAGAAAGTGCTGGCAAGGGACGTGGCCCGCGATTATCTTGAATCCTGCGCGCCGAACGCCATCCTGTTCACCGTCGGCGACAACGATACTTACCCGCTGTGGTATGCGCAGGAAGTGGAAGGCATCCGGCCGGACATCCGGGTGATCAACCTCAGCCTGCTGGGCGTGGACTGGTACATCGAGCAACAGACCAAAGCCACCAACAAAAGCCCGGCCATCGCCATGACGCTGGGCCCGGACAAATACCGCGGCGAGCAGCGCAACTACGTGATGCATTACGATAACGGCAAAGTGCCGCAGGACCGCTTCTACAACCTGAAAGAAGTGATCAATTTCCTCGGTGAAGATAACCAGGCCGCCAAAGTGCAGCTGCAGAACGGCGAGTTTGTGAACTACCTGCCGTCCAAACGCCTGTTCATCCCCGTAGACGCTTCCGAGGCCGTTAAATCCGGCACGGTAGACATACAGGACAGCGGCCGCATCGTGCCGCAGGTGGCTTTTGAGATCAGCAAAGACATGATCTTCAAGAACGACCTCGCCGTTTACGACATCATCGCCACCAACGCCTTCAAACGCCCGATATACTTTACCGGCCCGGTCGATCTCGGCTTTAACGAATACCTTTCCGTGGAAGGCCTCACCTACCGCCTCGTGCCCACGCGCAGGCAGCCTTCCGACGAAATGCTGCCCGGTCTGAACGACCAGGTGAACACCCGCCGCATGTACGAAAATCTCATGGAGAAATTCGTGTACGGCGGCGCGAACATCGAAGGCGTGTATTTCGACGAGCCGAACCGCCGCATGCTGCAGACCATCCGCAATGCGTACACAAAAGCCAGCGTGGCGCTCACGAAAGAAGGCGACAAGGAAAAGGCGCTGAAGATACTGGCCCGCCAGGATTCCGTATTCCTGCCCGGCAACTTCCCCTACGCCATGACTTCGCCCGGCAATATGCACAACCTGTGGAGCATGGAGATCGTGTACGCCTATTACATCGCCGGCGACGCGAAAAAAGCGAACGAGATCTCCGACCAGATCAGCAAAGACCTGGAGCAGCAGATGCGTTATTACCGCGCCCTTCCCGCCAGCAAGTTCACCAACGACCTGCAGGACGACGCGCAGCGCGCGGAACGTTTCTCCATGATGCTGAAGCAGTGGAAAACGGACTTTGGCGGTGCTGATTCCCTCCGCAGCAATGAGGTTGGGACGGGGCAGATACAGAATGTGCCGGCAGCGGATAGTAATAAATAAGAGGATGTTCTTAGAATAATGGAAAAAGCCTCCGGTGTATGCCGGGGGCTTTTTTGTTGGTGGTGAGAATTGAAGGCATCGATAATAGAGCACCAGGGGGCTCGTTTTTTGGGGCGGTGCGATGTCACCGATAACAAGTCTGCAGGCCAGTAAAAGGCTTAATGTGCATTTCCTCCCGATGGAATACCAGACAGCCCGCAAATAAAAAACGCCGGAAGATTCCTCCCGGCGTTTTCCAATATTAAATCTCTTTTACAGCTTCTCGATCATCGCCCTTATATTCTTCACGCTCTGCGTAATCTCGGGCACGCTGTTGTACCAGTTGTGCTCGTATTCCGCGGAGATCACGCCTTTGAATTTCTGCGCTTTCATCTCCTGCAGCACCGCTTCCACGTTGCTGATGCCGGTTCCCCAGATCACGTCGTGCGCTTTGCGGCTTTTTTCGTTCAGGTCTTTGAAGTGCATGCTGAAGATGTGACCTCTCAGCGTTTTCATGCATTCCACCGGATCGAGGCCGGAACGCACCCAGTGACCGATATCCGCGCAGGCGCCCAGGTATTTGCTGCGGCCTTTGATGGCGTTGGCAACACTGTCCGGATGCCAGTAATGGCTCGGTTTGGGGTGGTCGTGGATGGCTACCTTGATCTTGTAAGCGCCGGCCAGGCGGGACACGATGTCGAGGTCTTCCGTACGCGGCTCGGACGTAATGATCTGGATGCCCATCGCTTTTGCGAAAGCGAACAGCTGTTCCCAGTCCGCTTCCGAATGCGGGCTTACCACCCCGAAAGCTACCAGCGTTTTGTTCTTCGATTTCAGCAGGTTGAGCACCTGCGCGCGTTTGGCGGCGTCCATCTTGAAGTCCATTTTTCCTTCAATGCCGCCCCCGATGGTCTGCCCGGGGTAACATTCCACGTATTTCAATCCGCAGGAGTCCAGCTTGTCCAGCGCCTCCGCCAGGGTGAACCGGTTGAATGAATAAGCCTGTGCGCCCAGCTTCCAGCCCAGTTTGGCTTCCTTTTTCTGCGCCATGGCGGGCATAGCAAACAGCAGCCCCGCAAAACCCAATGCCAGCAGGCCTTTCCTTAATGTTCTCATAGACGTGTATTTTAAGATTTGACTTTCAGAAATGTATTTCTGACACGAAAAATAACAGCCTTTTCCCGATTTTGCAACCCCGCCGTGACAAACGGTGCTGCATTTAATTTTTACGTAATTTCGAAGAAGATATGAAAGGCTTTATTTTCTCCAGGTATGATCCCTCCGAAAACAGCCAGTCGCCGTTTGAAAAGTTACTGGACATTTTCACCCAATTGCTCACTTACACCAGCGGCGACGTGGCCGAGGCCCTGCAATGGCTCACCGAGCTGGACAAAGAATACCAGCTGAGCACCGGCGAATATGGCATCGGGGATTTTATACAGGATTTGAAAGACAAGGGGTACATTCGTGAGAACGAAGAGCAGGGCACATTCTCCATCACGTCAAAAACGGAACAGACCATTCGCAAACGCGCGCTGGAAGAGATCTTCGGGAAGCTGAAAAAATCCGGCGTGGGCGATCACAATATCCGCAAATCCGGCCAGGGCGACGAGCTGAACGCCGAAACCCGGCCCTACGCCTTTGGCGACGCACTGGAACAGATCGATATGACGGCTTCCATCCGCAACGCGCAGATCAATCACGGCATCGAAGCGTTCAGCATGCAGCAGGACGACCTGGAGATCCGGGAAACGGATTTCAAAACGCAAACGTCCACCGCTTTGATGATCGATATCTCGCATTCCATGATCCTGTACGGGGAAGACCGTATCACTCCCGCCAAAAAGGTAGCCATGGCACTCAGCGAGCTCATCACCACGCGTTACCCGAAAGACACGCTGGACATCATCGTGTTCGGCAACGACGCCTGGCAGATCGAGATCAAAGACCTGCCTTACCTGCAGGTAGGCCCTTTCCACACCAATACCGTGGCCGGTCTGGAGCTGGCGATGGACATCCTGCGGCGGCGGCGCAATCCCAACAAGCAGATCTTTATGATCACCGACGGCAAGCCCACCTGTCTGAAGCAGGGCAAACAATATTACAAGAACAGCTTCGGGCTGGACAGGAAGATACTCAACCGTACGCTCAACCTGGCCGCGCAATGCAAAAAGCTCAAAATTCCTATCACCACCTTTATGGTTGCTACAGACCCGTGGCTGCAGCAATTCGTCAACGAATTCACGGAAACCAATAACGGAAAAGCATTTTTTTCAGGCACGGATAATCTGGGACAGTTCCTGTTCTATGATTTTGAAAGCGGAAAAAGGAAAAAGTTATAAGTAAATGGAAAAGATCAGGACGCTCGGCGAACTCAAAAAAAGCGGTTATGTATACAGGTCTGTAAAGGAAGAGATCCGGCAGAACCTTATCGCGAAACTCAAACGGAAAGAAGCCACCTTCCCCGGCATTATCGGTTACGACGACACCGTGATACCCGATACGGAAAGGGCGCTGCTTTCCCGCCACAATATCCTCTTTCTCGGTCTGCGCGGCCAGGCCAAAACGCGTATGGCGCGGCAGATGACCGAGCTGCTCGACGAATTCATTCCCATCGTGGCGGGCTCCGAAGTGAACGACAATCCCTTCGCCCCGCTCAGCCGTTATGCCCGCGACCTCGTGGAGAAAATGGGAGACCAAACGCCCATCGAATGGCTGGGCCGCGAAGCGCGGTACGGCGAAAAGCTCGCCACGCCCGACGTTTCGGTAGCCGACCTTATCGGCGACGTAGACCCAATCAAAGCCGCCAACGAAAAGCTCAGCTACGCGGACGAACGGGTGATCCACTTTGGCATCATCCCGCGCAGCAACCGCGGCATTTTCGTGATCAACGAGCTGCCCGACCTGCAGGCGCGCATCCAGGTGGGGCTGTTCAATATTTTGCAGGAAGGCGACATCCAGATACGCGGTTTCAAGATCAGGATGCCGCTCGACATCCTGTTCGTTTTCACCGCCAACCCGGAAGATTACACCAACCGCGGCGCGATCGTAACGCCGCTGAAAGACCGCATCGAAAGCCAGATCATCACCCACTACCCGAAAACGCTGGAGAACTCGCTGCTGATCACCGAGCAGGAAGCCGCGATCCATGCGGAACAGGAGATCGTAAAAATGCCCGACATCGTAAAGAGGATCATCGAGCAGGTGGCCTTTGAAGCAAGGGCCAGCGAGTACGTGGACAAAAAAAGCGGCGTGTCCGCCCGCCTGACCATCGCCGCATTCGAGAACGCCATGAGCGCGGCGGAGCGCAGGGCGATACTCAACAAGGAGAAGACCACTTTTGTGCGCATCAACGACCTGCAGGGCATCATTCCCGGCATTACCGGCAAAATAGAGCTGGTATACGAAGGCGAGCAGGAAGGCCCGCTGCAGGTAGCTTTGAACCTGCTGGAAAAAAGCCTGCGCACTTTGTTCGCACAATATTTCCCGAACCCTGATACATTCAAGAAAAGAAAGGCCGGCGCCGCGGATACCAATCCCTACCGCCCCGTGATCCAGTGGTTCGACCAGGGCAATTCCCTCCAGCTGCTGCAGGACACGACGGACAAACAATACGAGACCACGCTTACCAGCGTGACCGGTTTGGCCGAACTGGTGAAGCAGCTGTTCCCCCGCGCCAACAAACAGGAATCGCTGCTGATGATGGAGATGGTGCTGCACGGTTTGTCGGCGTACAGCCTGCTGAGTAAGAAGACGCTGGAGAAGGAGACGAGGTTTTCCGATCTGCTGGGGACGATGATGAATTTTAGTACGGGTCCTGATCCGGAGGATGAGGAGTTGTAAAATTGTGAAGGAAGCGGGAGGCCGCGAAAACTATCGTAAACTCTTAAAGGAATTTTTTATCTTGTCATAGTAACACTTATTTGCTCCACGTCAAAAAAGATGAAAAAAACTATGCACAGAAGGAACTTTCTTCAGAATACCTCGGCCTTTCTCGCCGGTTCCGCCCTGTTTCCCTCCGCCTTGCGCGCCCTCGCCCCCAGCGACCGCGTGAATATCGCCGTGATCGGCGTGAACGGAATGGGCTTCAGCGATCTCAACGGCCTCCTCCATCACCCGGAAACCAATTGCGTAGCCCTTTGCGACGTAGATTCCAACGTGCTCAGCAAACGCGCCGCCGAGCTCGCCAAAAAGAACATCAAAGTGCAGCTGTATTCCGACTACCGGAAGCTGCTCGAGAATAAAGACATCGACGCCGTGGTGATCGGCACGCCAGACCACTGGCACTGCCTGCAAATGACGGACGCCTGCTCCGCCGGCAAGGACGTGTACGTGGAAAAGCCCATCGGCAATTCCATCGCCGAATGCCGCGCCATGATGGCCGCGCAGCAACGGCATAACCGCGTGGTGCAGGTGGGCCAGTGGCAACGCAGCATGCAGCATTTCAACGACGCCATCGCGTTCGTGCATTCCGGCAAGCTCGGCAATGTAAGACTGGTGAAGGTTTGGGCGTACATGGGCTGGATGAAGCCCGTTCCCAAACATCCCGCCACCAGCGTGCCCGCCGGCGTGGACTACGATACCTGGCTGGGCCCGGCACAGAAGCGGCCCTTCGACCCGAACCGCTTTCACTTTAACTTCCGCTGGTTCTGGGACTATGCCGGCGGCCTGATGACCGACTGGGGCGTACACCTGATAGATTATGCGCTGTACGGCATGAAAGCCTCCAATCCCGTGTCCGTCGTGGCATCCGGCGGGAAGTTCGCTTACCCCGACGATGCCGCGGAAACACCCGACACGCTCACGGCCATCTACCAGTTCGACGGCTTCAACATGCAATGGGAACACGCCACCGGCATCGATCTCGGTCCGTACAAACGTACGCACGGCATCGCCTTTATCGGCAACAACGGCACCTTGGTGCTCGACCGCGGCGGCTGGGAAGTGATCCCGGAAAAAGACAAGATGGAAGCCGTGCCTTACACCAAAGCGTCGGACAACGGGCTGGTGAAACACACCCGCAACTTCCTCGACGTGATCAAAAGCCGCAAGCTGTCCGACCTCCACTGCGACATACAGACCGGCGCCAACGTGGCGATCAACGCGCAAATGGGCAACATCGCCTTCCGCACCGGCGAAAAGGTATACTGGAACGCAGGGGACGGAAAGTTCACCAATAAAGACGCCAACAAATACATCACGCCTGAATATCACAACCACTATAAACTTCCTAAATAAAACGAAACATGCATCGCATCAAATCACTGCTGATCTGCACGGCACTGGCCGCGCCCGCATTCCACGCATCAGCCCAGCAAGCCAAGCCCGCAGACACTGAAGTATGGGAACCCGTCCCCGCCGTGATCACACCCGGCAACGCTACCAACACCGCGCCTTCTGACGCTATCGTACTGTTCGACGGCACGAACCTTTCGCAATGGGTATCTGAAAAAGACGGCGGCGCAGCGCCCTGGGTGATCAAAGACGGCGCCATGACCGTTGCCCCCGGCAAAGGCGGCATCAAAACAAAAGCTTCTTTCGAGGACTTCCAGCTGCATATCGAATGGCGCTCGCCCTCCAAGGTAAAAGGCGAAAGCCAGGGCCGCGGCAACAGCGGCATCTTTTTGCAGTCCAATTACGAACTGCAGGTGCTGGACAACTACAACAACAAAACTTATGTGAACGGCCAGGCCGGCAGCCTGTACAAACAAGCGATCCCGCTGGTGAACGCCTGTAAAAAACCCGGTGAATGGCAGACCTACGACGTGATATGGACGGCGCCCCGCTTCAACGACGACGGCAGCCTGAAATCGCCCGCACGCGTAACGGTGCTGCAAAACGGCGTACTGGTGCAGAACAATACCGAGCTGAAAGGGAAAACGCTTTACATTGGCAAACCTTTCTACGAAAAACACGGCGCATTGCCGCTGGCGCTGCAGGACCACGGAGACCTGGTGAGCTACCGCAACATCTGGATCAGGAAACTTTGATCCGCAGAATATTTATATAAAAGCCTGATTGTTGCGCATCATGCTTTTTTATTTGTTCATGAAAAGACATTCCATACACCTGAAGGTGCACAACCTTTTCTTTGTCATTTATAATCCAATAACGACGCAGGAGTAATTCTATTACGTGTCTACAAAACCATTCCTTTCAACACCCTCACCACCGCAGCATCTGCGCATGCAGTTTTCAACTGTTCCTCTACCCTGTCCGCGTAAGCCGCCGAAGCCAGCCCTTTGTTCACCAGCCGTATGTCCTGCAGGAGATTGCCGATCACGAACCAGTCATGGGCGCTGATGGCGTCTTTGTCCGCCGGGTTTCCGGCTCTGCCCAAAGCGTCCATATCGCCGGCGTATTTTTTGAAGATGTCGAGTTTTTGCTTTGTTATCATGATGATCAATTTACCTGCAACCGGAGCGTTCTGAGCAAGGTATCCGTTTCCGAAAGCAGCGTTCTCACCTGCAGCTCGAAATTGCCG
>CBINIO010000065.1:0-12381 GCA_966250725.1 uncultured Chitinophaga sp. | reverse complement strand
TCAGCGTCGTGTTGTCCATCATCAGCGGCATCATGCTCAGCCTCGGCCCGCAGGAGCGCGGGGAATGATCATCGGTTGAGCCTGAGCACTTCGCCGCTGCGCGCGCCTGTATGTTTCCCGTTTTCCATCGTTACCACGCCGTTTACCAGCACGCACTGGAAGCCGGTGGAGTATTGATGCGGCGCGGTAAAGGTCGCCTGGTCCTTCACCGTTTCCGGGTCGAACACCACGATGTCAGCCGCGTAACCCGGCAGCAGCAAGCCTCTGCCCGCAAGGCGGAATTTTTGCGCGGGCAGCGAGGTCATCCGCCGCACCGCTTCTTCCAGCCTGATCACTTTTTCTTCCCGCACGTATTTGCCCAATACCCGCGCGTTGGTGCCGTAACCTCTCGGGTGCGGAACGCCCACGCCAAATTCGCGGATGCTCGCGTCCGACGCGAACATGCTGTACGGATATCGCATGATGTTCTTTACATCTTCTTCGCTCATGCCGTGGAACACCATGCCGGCATTGCCGCTTTCCAAAAGGTCCAGCACGGTCTGCACTTCGTTCGCCAGCTTTGATCTGTGACCGCGGAGCCTGTTGATCTCCGTGATGTTTTTCCCGTTATAGGTGGTGTCGTGCCTGTAATACGCCACCACGGCGTAATCCAGGTGCTTCATCTTTCTTCGTTTATACCTGTCCGTCATTTCCTGCGCGATGCGTTTACGCGTGGCGGGATCTTTTAACCGCAGCACGATGGAATCCTGTCCGCCCGAGATCGCCCAGTCCGGCAGCATGGTGCGCAGGCTGGTGCTGCTGGCGGTGTACGGGTATTGATCGATGGTCACTTCCAGCCCTTCGCGGCGCGCGTTCTCCACCATGCCCAGCGTAACGTCCGAGCGGCCCCAGTTCTGCTTGCCGCCGATCTTGAAGTGGGAAATTTCCACGGGTATCTTTGCTTCCCTGCCGATGGCGAGCGCTTCGCTGATGGCGGCTTCCACTTCGTCGCCTTCGTTGCGCATGTGCGTGGCGTATACGCCGCCGTGGCGTGCGGCTGCTTTGGCAAGACCGACCACTTCCGGCGTTTTGGCGTAAAGGCCCGGCAGGTAAATAAGTCCGGTGGAAAGGCCCACGGCGCCGTCCTGCATGGCTTTGTCCACCAGCGCTTCCATTTGCTGCTGCTCCGCGGCGGTAGGCAGGCGGTCGCTGCTGCCCATCACGGCCCTGCGCACATCGTTGTGCCCGATCAGCGAGGCCGCGTTGATGGACAGCTTCAGGCTGTCCAGCCGGCGGAAATATTTTCCGAGGTCTACATTGGACGAGCCGCAGTTGCCCGTTACGACGGTGGTAACGCCGTCGAAGATGAAGCTCTCGGCGGTGGGCACTTTCATTTCGTCTCCTTCGATATGCGTGTGTACGTCTATAAAGCCCGGCGCCGCTACTTTTCCGCCCGCGTCGATAATGCGCGTGGCGGGCATTTCGATCGGCGTGCGGCTGGTTTGGAGGATGCGCCCGTCTTTCACCGCGATTTCGCCGTAATACCAGTTGTTGCCCGTGCCGTCGATGATGCGGGCGTTTTTGATGAGGATGTCCGCGCCGGATTGCGCGTTCGCGCAAAGGGCGGTCAGCAGAAGGGCGGGGAGGAAGAGGGAACGTATATGCATGGGAGGTTTGGATGTATATACAAAATATGGGTTTAGCTCGAATGGTCCGCCACGATCTTCCATTCCCCCTCTATCCTGCGAAGCAGAATGGAAAAATGCCCCGAAAGATCGCCGATGCTGCGCGTCAAATTCCACTTTCCCACCACGAAATAAATATCCGCGGCGAGCTTTTTAAATTCCAGCAGGTCGAACGCGAGCGTGCCCATGCCTTCCTTGCCGGGATAGGCCTTCTTGTAATTGTCCAGCGTGGCCTGCCAGCCGTAGGTAACGCCTTTTTTACCGATGAACAGGAGAGAGTCCGACTTCCAGTAAGTCTCCATAAAACCCTCGATGTTCCCCTGGTTCCAGGCGTTTAGCTGGACGTTCATGAGGGCTTTAATGCGGGTGACTTCGGAATCCTGCGCCTGCAGCGGGTTGAAGGCCGAAATGGCGACAAGGGCTATGATAATGACAAGCGAACGCATGTTAATTTTTTAGCAAAAGATAAACAGTTTTTATCATTTACGCATTCCGGGATTGTTCTACCTTTGCACAACTACAAAAAATCAATCAATATGCCCGGATTTGAACTATTTGGCGCTGAAGAGAAAAAGGAAGTAAATGACGTGCTGGAAACAGGCATTTACATGCGTTACGGATTCGATGGCCCCCGCAAGGGCATCTGGAAAGCCAAAGAACTGGAGCAGGCGCTCCGCGAAAGATTCAATGTAAAATACGCGCAGCTGACCTCCAGCGGCACCACCGCCCTTACCACCGCCATGGCGGCGCTGGGCCTGGGCGCGGGAGACGAGGTGATCATGCCCACGTTTACCTTCGTAGCCAGTTTCGAAGCGGTGCTGAGCGTTGGCGCCACGCCCGTGCTCGTGGACGTGGACGATACCCTCACCCTTGACCCCGCCGCCGTAAAGGCCGCCATCACGCCTAAAACCAAAGCCATCATGCCCGTGCATATGTGCGGCTCCATGGCCGACCTCGACGCGCTGACGGCGATCTGTAAAGAACATAAGCTGCTGCTGCTGGAAGACGCCTGCCAGTCCACCGGCGCCACCTATAAAGGCCGCGCGCTCGGTTCCATCGGCGATGCAGGCACCTTCTCCTTCGACTTCGTGAAAACCATCACCTGCGCCGAAGGCGGCGCGGTGATCACCAATTCCGAAGACGTATACACCAAATGCGACGCGTACTCCGATCATGGTCACGACCACCTCGGCGGCGCGGACCGCGGGGCCGACGGTCATCCGTACCTCGGCTACAATTTCCGTATCTCCGAACTGCACGCGGCCGTGGGTCTGGCGCAGATACGCAAGCTGGATAAATTCCTCGCCATCCTCCGCAACAACAAGGAAGTGCTGAAAAGCGCGCTGGCGGAAGTTCCCGGCATCGCTTTCCGCCGCATCCCCGATCCGGAAGGCGACAGCTGCACGCATCTCACCTTTTTCCTGCCCGACCTGGAAACCGCGCGCGCGGCCGCCAAAGCCATCAAAGCCGCCGGTCTGCCCGCATTCCACTGGTTCGACAACAACTGGCATTATTTCCGCAGATGGGACCATCTGAAAAACAGCTCCGTGCTTACGCGTTTCGCCGCGCCGCTGATGGAAGCCCTCGCGCAGTATAAAACAAAAGAATTCCCGGCTTCCGACGCCGTTATCGGCCGTTGTATTTCCTTCCCCATCAGCCTCGCCTGGACGGAAGAAGAGCTGCGCGACCGCGCCGCCAAACTGGCCGCCGCCGTGAAAAGCGTTTTATAAACCAAGCACCGTACATGAAAACAGTCGCACTGATCCCCGCAAGATATGCAGCCACGCGGTTCCCTGGTAAAATGATGGCCGTGCTGGCGGGCAAGACCGTCATCTGGCGCACCTACGAATCCACCCGCGCCACCGGCGTGTTCGACGAAGTGATGGTGGTGACCGACAGCGATGTGATATTCGACGAGATCACCCGCAACGGCGGAAAGGCCGTGATGAGCAAACGCGAGCACGAAAGCGGTTCCGACCGCATCGCCGAAGCCGTGGAGCAGATGGACGACGTGGACATCGTGGTGAACGTGCAGGGCGATACGCCTTTCACCCAAAAAGAGCCGCTGGAGAAACTGCTGAAAGTGTTCGAAGGCGAAGCCGGGAAAAAAGTGCAGGTAGCCTCGCTGATGCAGGTGCTGAAAGAAAAAAAGGACATCGAAGATCCGAACTTTGTGAAAGTGGCCGTGGACAAGGATTTCAACGCACTGTTCTTTTCCCGTTCCGTGATCCCCTACCCGCGTGACGCGTCCGTTGCTTCCATCTATTACGAGCATATCGGCATCTACGCCTTCCGCCGCGAGGCCTTGCTGCAGTTCACCCGCACACCCATGAGCCCGCTGGAAGCCGCCGAAAAGATCGAATGCCTGCGTTACCTCGAGAACGGCATCCCCATGAAAATGGTGGTGACCGATTACATGGGCGTGGAGATCGATACGCCGGAAGACCTCGACCGCGCGTCCAGGCTGCTCGGGCAATAATTACAGACACGTAAAACATTGTGAATACATGAAATTCAGGAATTTTAAACTCGTCGGTTACGTCATTTTCGGCCGCGGCGCCTTCAACCAGGTAGACGAGATCATCGCTCCCCACCGCAAAGGCGATGCGCCGATGATATTTTTTGTCGATCATTTTTTTGAAGGCAACCAGCCTTTTATTTCGCGCATTCCGCTGCGGGGGAAAGACAAAGTAGTGTTCATCGACGTGACCCATGAGCCGAAAACCGTGTACGTGGACCGTTTGAGGGACGAGCTGAAAGCCGAGTTCGGCGAAGTGAGCGGCATCATCGGCATCGGCGGCGGCTCTACGATGGACATGGCGAAAGCCGTGGCCCTCATGATGACCAACCCCGGCTCCTCCGCGGATTACCAGGGATGGGACCTCATTAAAAATCCCGCTGTGTACAAAGTGGGCATCCCCACCCTGTCCGGCACCGGCGCCGAAGTAAGCAGGACCACCGTGCTGACCGGCCCCACCAAAAAGCTGGGCATGAACTCCGACTTCACCCCCTTCAACCAGATCGTGCTGGACCCCGAGCTGACAAAGAACGCGCCGGTGAACCAGCGTTTTTATACTGCGATGGATTGTTACATTCACTGCATCGAATCGCTGGAAGGCACGTACCTCAACGCTTTCAGCCGTTCCTACGGGGAAAAGGCGCTGGAGCTTTGCCAGGAAATTTACCTGAAAAAACCTCACTGGGACGATGACGCGGACGAAAAGCTCATGATGGCGTCTTACGCCGGCGGTATGAGCATCGCTTATTCGCAGGTGGGCGTAGCGCATGCGGTGAGCTACGGGCTGAGCTACCTGCTCGGCACCAAACACGGCATCGGCAACTGCATCGTGTTCGACAAGCTGGAGGAATTTTATCCCGCGGGCGTGAAGGAATTCAAGCAGATGGTGGACAAGCACCAGGTGGAAATTCCGCAGCACATCACCAAAGGGCTCACTGACGAGGACTTCAACAAAATGATCGACGTGAGCATGGGGCTTGCGCCGCTTTGGGAAAACGCGCTGGGCAAGGACTGGCAAAAGCTGATGACCCGCGACCGTTTAAGAAAATTATACGAGCAACTTTAATCATTCATACGGCTGCGCCATTCCCGGCGCAGCCGCTATTTTATCCAGTTATGAATAGTATCAGCGAACTCACAAAGGAATACACTGCCGTGCTGCAAAAGGTGCAGGAGCGTCGCGCCTGCTGGCAAACGAAATCCAAGCCTTTTCTCATCCAGTTCCTGAGCGGCATTACCGAACAGCACAAGCTCAACTGGAAAGCCGGGGCCAACGAACTGATGCTGGGCCTGGAAGCCGTTTACCTCGTGTTCGATCACGAGCCGAGCGGCATCGTGGAGCAGTCGCCGTTCAGCGTAGTGCAGAAAATGAAGATCGGCGGTTTCCTGTCTTTTTCGCAAACCCGCAACGGGCAGATCGTGGTATGGATCAGCTATCCTTTTATTGACGGGATGACGGAGGACAAACCGAAGAACGATACGCTGGAAACCATCGAGCCGGAAGAAATAACGGAAGAGAACGTAACGCGTTACATCCAGAAATTCCTGGTGGAGATCATCGAGTGGGAGAACAATGCGCGCGACGAGATCGGGTTCGTGCGGCATAAATAGCCCGGCTGATCTTTGTCATCGGTAAAAACCCGCGGATATCCGAACTTTGCAATATGCGAGATATTGAGCAAATAGAGGACGTACAGCTGATGGTAGATGCTTTTTACGGCAAGATCCAGCAGGATGCTTTGCTGGGGCCCATCTTCGCCGAACGTATTCCGCCGGAGGCCTGGGGCAAACATCTTCAGACCATGTACCGTTTCTGGGGCGCACAGCTGTTGGGTATCATGGAGTACCAGGGCGCGCCTTACGCCAAACACCGCAGTCTTCCCATCGACCAGCCGCATTTCGACCGGTGGATCGCCCTGTTCCACGAAACGGTCGACGAGCTTTTCCGCGGCCCGCGCGCTTCCACCGCAAAAGTGAAGGCCGCTTCCATCGGCCAGGTATTTTTAGGAAAAATGCGTTTTGAGAGAGGGCAGTTCAAGCCCTAATGCCTGCCGGCGTACGCGCGGATCGATTTTCGCATATAGCGCACATATTTATTCCTGTAGATGAACATGAGGTAAATGGTGGCAAGGATCGTAACGATTGCCATAATGTAGAATACCCGCGGGAAATTCGCCGCGTCGTTGTTATACCATTCCGCTGAAAAGAAGGCCCCCAGCCCGATACCCGCTTCCAAAGCAATATACATGCTGCCCAGCGCCCGCCCGCGGTGTTCGGGAAGACCGAGATCGATCGTCCATGCGGTAACGGCAGGACTGTTGATGCCCAGCGCCGTGCCGTACACCAGCGCGCCCGCCAGCAGAAAGGCCGGGGAATTGGCCCATGCGATCATGAGCATGCTCAGCGCCATCAGCGTGGCGGATATTTTCAGCAATGGCACACGGCCGTATTTGTCCGAGGCTTTGCCCGCCAGCAGCCGGATGCCGATAGAGCTGGCCGTGAAGAAGGTGAAGAAAAGCCCTTTGTTCTGCAGGCCCAGGTGGTCGCTGAAATCGGGGATGATGGTCAGCAGCGCGCCATAGCTGAAATACGTGAGAAAAGTGATCACCACGGGCGCCAATACCAGCGGCTCGAAGATCTCCTGCCGGGAAACCTTCAGCAGTGCCGGTTTGAAGCGTTGACGGTTGTGCAGCGTTTCTTTCATGCCGATGAGTATCACCACGGAAAGCAGGGCGAACACCGCCGATACCTGGAACATCGTAATGGTTCCCCAGAGGTTCGCGATAGAACCGCCGATGGAAGGCCCGAGCGACAGGCCGATAGTGCTGAACAGCCCGACCATGCCCATTGCCTCCGCCCGCCGGTTGACCGGCACCATATCCGCCACGTAAGCGGCCGTGCCCGTGGGTTTGAAGCCGGTGGAAAAACCGTGGAAGAAACGCAGCAGCAGGAAAGCGCCCACGGAGCTGATGAGGGGATACAACAAGCTGCAGATCACGCATACCACGGAGCCGAACACCATCACCGGCACACGGCCTACCGTGTCCGTCAGCTTGCCGGAAAACGGGCGGCTGAGCCCTGCCATGAGGGTAAACAGGCCGATGATATATCCTTTATAGTCCGCCCCGCCGAGGCTGGTGAGGTAAGCGGGCAGCTCGGGGATCATCATGTTAAAGCTGGCTGAAAAAAGCAGGTTGCTGGTGCAAAGCAGCCAGAACTGCATCGTGTACATCTTCCCCTTCGACTTATCCATGCCGCAAAGTTAGGTGGAAGGCCGCATATCGAAGGTCATTTTTTGTCTTAAGGGATTTGTCAGGGGATGAAAGCGGTTTGTGTATTTTATTGGTAAAGGAGCTTCCGGCTGTTTACGGGGCGGCCTTGCATGCTTCTGGTGGCCGGCCGGGTATGCGCGGCAATTTTGGGATATGTGGTTCTTCACTATACCCTGTGGCGGCAGGTAGTCGTATGCCCCGCACTTTCCGGATATAAGATTCTTCGCGATACCCTGGCAGGCGTATGTCCGGCATTTCAGACCATATGTGATTGATGACATTCTTTACTGTGCCATCGCGTATACGTGGCATTTCAAGCCCAATGATTGCACTCTTCACTGAAATGCGCTCCAGTCCTTCCATACCGGCTCATAGCCCTGCCGGCGGATCATATCCGCTACTTCGCCGGGGCTTCGTTCGTCGCTGATCTCGAATTGCTCCAGCGATTGAGGGTCTACCGCATAACCGCCGGGATTGGTTTTGCTGCCGGCGCTCATGGTCGTAATGCCCAGCTGTACAAGATGATCGCGGAAATGCCCGCTTTCGCGGGTGGACAGGCTCAGTTCCACGTCTTCGCTGAAAAGGCGGTACGCGCAGATAAGCTGCACCAGTTCGCGGTCGCTCATATTCACCTTGGGCGCAAGGCCGCCGGAAAACGGGCGGAGGCGTGGAAACGAAATGCTGTAGCGGGTTTGCCAGTAGGTTTTTCGTAAATAGTCAAGGTGAAGCGCGGTGAAAAAGCTGTCGGTGCGCCAGTCTTCCAGGCCTATCAGCACGCCCAGCCCGATCTTGTGGATACCCGCTTGCCCAAGCCTGTCGGGTGTTTCGAGGCGGTAACCGAAACGCGATTTTTTTCCTTTAGGATGATGTTTGCGGTAGTCTTCTTCATGATAGGTTTCCTGGTACACGAGCACGGAATGCAGTCCCAATGGGATCAGTTGTTGGTATTCATCGCGGTCCATCGGCTGCACTTCCATGGACACCTGCGCGAAATGTTGCCTGAACAGAGGGAGCGTTTTGCTGAAGTAATCAACGCCTACTGTTTGGTGCGCCTCGCCTGTTACCAGCAGCACATGATCGTATCCCAGGGCTTTTACGGCCGTTATTTCCCGGAGAATTTCGGCGCCCGTGAGCGTTCTGCGCCGCATCGGGTTGTCGAAACTGAAGCCGCAATATGTGCAGATGTTCTGGCATTCGTTGGAAAGGTAAACGGGTGCGTACAACTGCATGGTTTTTCCGAAACGTTTTTGCGTGAGCTGCCGGCTGATGTGCGCCATCTGTTCGAGGTAAGGCGCGGCGGCGGGTGATACGAGCGCCATAAAATCATTTATCGTACGGCGGCCGCGGTGGAGGGCCTGTTCCACATCCGCGGCCGTTTTGGCGTTGATGGCGGATTGTATGTCGTTCCAGCTGTGCTGGCGGAAGATGTTTTCGAAAGACATAAAACGATATGTTTTTGAATTGTACGGTGGGCAGAAGGTGGTTTCAGACCTGGCTATATGGCCGCAATCATGAACAAAAAATGCAAACGAACACCGGCAAGGCAATTTCAATTCATGGATGATTACGAGCAGGAATGAAACGGGCAAAGCAATGCGTACATTATTCATCCAGGAAAGCAACCAGCGGGCTGCTGGCCTGCGCCTGCACGCTGATGCCGCCCAGACCTGCGAGATAGGCTTCCCTTCCCGCTTCCACGGCTTGTTTGAAGGCGGCGGCCATTCGTACAGGGTTTTGCGATACGGCGATGGCGGTATTTACCAATACCGCGTCCGCACCGGCTTCCATGGCTTGCGCGGCATGCGAGGGCGCGCCGATGCCCGCGTCCACGATCACCGGTACCGAACTTTGCGCGATGATGATCTCGAGGAAATCGATCGTGCGGAGACCTTTGTTGCTGCCGATAGGCGAACCCAGCGGCATAACGGCCGCTGCCCCTGCTTCTTCGAGACGTTTGCACAATACCGGGTCCGCATGAATGTACGGGAGCACGACGAAGCCGAGCTTCACGAGTTCTGTGGCGGCTTCCAGCGTTTCCACCGGGTCTGGCAGCAGGTAACGCGGGTCCGGGTGTATCTCGAGCTTGAGCCAGTCCGTTTCGAGGGCTTCGCGTGCCAGCTGGGCGGCGTATACCGCTTCCTTAGCAGTGCGCGCGCCGGATGTGTTGGGCAGCAGGTGAATGTGCGGATGCTGCAGCATAGAAATCATGCCGTCTTGCTGCGAAGCGGAAGTATCTACCCGTTTGAGCGCCACCGTCACCAGTTCAGCGCCTGATGCGAGGATGGCCTCCTCCATTACCTGCGGCGAGCCGAATTTGCCTGTGCCGGTGAACAGGCGGCTGTGGAAAGTTCTGCCGGCTATAACAAGTGCGTCCATTTGCGAGATGTTTTAGTTGTTCAATAATTCGAGGATGCGCGTCACCATCGCTTTTTTGGCGGGCGCGCGGGTAATGAGGCCCGATACGGCGATGCCGTGCACGCCGGTGTTCATCAATGCGGGAATATCTTCCAGCAGGATGCCGCCGATAGCCAGCACGGGCAGTTTACCGCCGATGGTTTTCATCAGCTGACGGTAGCCTTCAAGGCCCAATATGGGACTGAGATTTTTTTTGGTGGTAGTGAAACGGAAAGGTCCGGCGCCGAGGTAATCCGCGCCGGCGGCGGTATGCATAAGCGCGTCGCTGAGTGTGTTGGCGGTTCCGCCGAGCCAGCAGTTCTCACCAACGATCTTCCGCGCCTCGTTCACGGGCATGTCCTGCAACCCGACGTGTAATCCGTAAGCACCGACGGTTTTGGCGATTATGGGGTGGTCGTTGATGGAAAGTTTCGCGCCGAATTGATCGCAGATCTTTTTTGCTTCGAACGCAATGGCTGAAACGTCGCCGGATTTTACGCGGAGCTGAATCCAGCGGCAGCCGGCTTCGCAGGCGGCGCGGATATTTTCAGCATGCGAGCATTCGGGAGTTTGTTGTGAGATATATAAGAGCCGTTCCATTTTTAAAGTAGTTTGATAGTTCAGCATCGCAACGCCTGATTGAAAGCGTCTTTTATTTTATTCAGAATGCAGTTTGTTGATATTTTCCCTCGCCATGCCAGCCGAGCAGCGTGGTACTGCTTTGCAGATAACGGCAGGTGTAGGCTTTGCCGCTGCGGCAGGCTTCTTCCAGCGAAAGCCCTTTTGCAAGCGATGCCGTAATGACGGCGGAAAGTACGCAGCCCGAGCCATGTTTTGGAAATACGTCCGTCGAAGGCGGCGCAAGATCGATGACGGCGCCGTTGTCGTACAAAGTATCCCAGCCGGGGCGGTCCGCCCGGTGCCCGCCTTTGAGCAATACGGGGCAATACTGCGACATGCGTTGCGCGCCTTTTTCGCCGAGAGGTTCGCCGCTCATGGCAATGGCTTCTTCAAAATTGGGCGTGAGCAGCCGCAGGTATGGCAGCACCGCTTCCCATTGACGGGAAAAGAAGGAATGAAAAACATATCCTGCCGAGGCTTTCAGCACAGGGTCCAGAACAAATTGCAGGTCGGGTGCGATCTTGCGCAGTTCGGAGAAGATTTTCGCCAGCACATCCGGGTGTGATACGATGCCGACCTTGCAAAATGATACGCGGTATTTTTTGAGCAAAGGCAAGGCTTGTGCGATGATCTTGTCCGCTGACAGCCATTCGACGCTAAGGAATTCGTTTTCCGTTTGCGTGGTGAGTGCCGTGCATACGCCCAGGCCGTGGAGCCGGTGCGCTTCGAAAGTTTTGATATCAGCCAGCAAACCCGCGCCCCCGCTGGGGTCCAGACCGGCGAGGCTCATTACGTAAGTGGACATTTTTTGTATTTTTATTTCCACGATGCTTTTGCATTTATGAATATTTCCACCGCATGTTCAGGCTGCTGCCAAATGGCCCCGAGCATCGCCGCGCCGTAAAAGCCCATCTGCTGTAGCTTTTCCAAATTGAAAGGTGTTACGCCGCCGATAGCTATGGCGTTGGGCGGTATGTGGCCGAAGCTGCGGCCTTTGTATCCTGCTTTGGAAATGCTGTCGAACACAGGGCCGAGGAGGAGGAAATCCCAGTCTTTCGGATTGACGGAGGTGGTTGGATCAGCGTTGTCGTGGCGGGTGTCTCCGGAATAAGATGAGGTGTTAACACCTCCACACCTCACATCCTGAACCGCCCCACCCACCGCATGAACCGACGTACTCACACAAACCCCCATCCCCCGCAAATCACCCCACCCCGAAACCTCCCTCCGCAACCGCTCGCTAAGATGCAGCCCCTTTAACCCGTAACGCGCCACCAGCTCCGGATAACCCGACAACATCACGCGGTCACGGCAATCCGCAGGCAGCGCCTGCAGCAACGCTTCGTATGCGGCCGCGCTCCAGCCGGGCTTGCGTAGCAGCAGCGTTCCCAGCCCCGCGGAAAACAGGTCGCGGAGGAGAGAGATTTCGTCCGGGACGGGGCCCGGGGCTGTTACCACCCAGATCATCAGGAATAAATTTCTCCGCCCTGCTCCGCGAATGCTTTGGACTTTTCCGCCATGCCGGCTTTCGCCGCGGCTTCCACGGCCGCGTAGTCGCGCACTTCCTGCGTGATCTTCATCGAGCAGAAATGCGGGCCGCACATGGAGCAGAAGTGCGCTACTTTGGCGTTCTCCGAAGGCAGCGTTTCGTCGTGGTAGGCGCGGGCGGTGTCGGGATCGAGCGAGAGGTTGAACTGGTCTTCCCAGCGGAACTCGAAACGCGCCTTGCTCAGCGCATTGTCGCGGTATTGCGCGCCGGGGTGGCCTTTGGCGAGATCGGCGGCATGGGCCGCCAGCTTGTAGGCGATCACGCCCTGCTTTACGTCCTCGCGGCCGGGAAGACCAAGATGTTCCTTGGGTGTTACATAACAAAGCATGGCGGTGCCGAACCAGCCGATCATGGCGGCGCCGA
>CBINIO010000064.1:0-12476 GCA_966250725.1 uncultured Chitinophaga sp. | reverse complement strand
CGTTCGATACATCCCCGATCCTTTCATCGCCTTCCGGCGCCATCAGGTAACCGCCGGGTTTGTAGATCACGCGCGTTACGTCTTCCAGATCGGTCATAAACATGTACAGCACGTAACGCAGGCCGGCCGCGGTATTGCGCACGCCATGCGCCAGGTGCAGCCATCCATGCGGCGTTTTCACCGGCGCGGGACCGAGGCCGTTCTTTCCTTCCGAAATAGTATGGTACACTTTATTGTCGATCACCTGCTCGTGGTCCACCACGGCGCGTTCCATCGAATCGCAAAAGCCCACGCCGATGCCGCCGCCTTTACCGGGATCGATAAAACCGTCCTGCGGGCGGGTGTACAGCATGTATTTGCCGTTCACGAATTCGGGGTGCAGCACCACGTTGCGCTGCTGCGCGGAGCGGGTCGCCAGGTCGGGAAGGCGTTCCCAGGTTTCCAGGTCTTTCGTGCGCACGATGCCGCACTGCGCTACGGCGGCGGACTGGTCGGTGGAAGGCGCGGATGGGTCGCGTCTTTCCGTGCAGAACAACCCGTACACATACCCGTCCTCATGCTCCACCAGCCGCATATCGTAAATGTTGGTATCCGGGTTGTCCGTTTCGGGGATGTGCATGGGTTCCTCGCGGAACGCAAAATGATCGATGCCGTTATCGCTTTCGGCAAGGGCGAAGAAGGATTTGCGGTCCCAGCCTTCCACACGTACGGCCAGCACGTATTTCCCCCGCCAGAAAATGGCGCCGGCATTAAAAACGGCATTGATGCCGAAGCGTGTCATCAGGAACGGGTTCGTGTCCGGGTTAAGATCGTAGCGCCATTCAAGCGGTGTATGCTCTGCGGTGAGCACCGGGTAACGGTACCGGTCAAAGATCCCGTTGCCCGGGGTTTGGACCTTGTTGGCCCTTTGCATCAGCTTGTCATGTTCTTCGGTCAGCAGCTGCAATCTTTCGTCAAAATGCATAGTGTTATTATGTTATGGTCAAATTTATAGGTCAGCCGGGTGTGATCCTGATGCGTTGTTTACAAAATATGGTACTTAAAAAATTACAGCGGCAGCCTGTCCACGTCCACCAGCACGAGCACCTGCCGCAGCGCAGGGTTCACGCTGTCGTTGCCGGAAATGTTCACCGCCAGCGCGAGTATCTTGCCGGGGTAATTCGTTAACGCGGCCGCGTCGAGGTCGAGGTAGAACGGCACGCCGCCTTCGCCCGCGGGCAAGGTAACGGCGTCGGGCAAACTGTACGCCGCAGCGGGCATCGGCAGATGCGTGGCCGCATCCAGCGTGCCTGACGCGATCATCTTTTGCACGGTATCCGCGTCGGCGCCCACCTGCACGGTGATGGCGCCGCCCCGGTCAAGACCGGAGCGGTATACGCCGAGCATCACTTTTATTTTCCCGGAGGCTTCGTCCAGCTTGTAATTGCGGGTGGCCTCGTCCGCCCCGGAAGGCACATTGTACGATGCGCCCACGGTGGCCTGCGGCATGTAGAGTACGGTTTCGCCAAAGGCGGTGTTCTTATCGTCCTTTTCGCAGCCTGCGGCAAGGAGGCCGGCGAAAAGCACGGCTATGCAAAGTTTTTTCATGTCGTTGTCGGTTTGTGGTTCATCAATACCCGGTGTTCTGCGTGATCGCGCCTTTTGCCGCGGCTACTTCCGCCTGCGAAAAAGGATAGCGGTACATGGCGGGGTCGCGGAAAACACGCGGCGTTACGGGCGCTACGGTATAGCTGAAAGTGTTGTCCGTATTACGGCCGATCCTTACGCCCAGCAGCGGCTGGTTGAGCACGGCGGCGGCGTCTTTCCAGCGCAGCAGGTCCCAGTAACGGTGGTCCTCAAACGCCAGTTCCACCCTTCTTTCATGTTTCACCGCCGCGCGGAAATCTTCTTTCGACGTGGCCGTTACCAGCGGCAGCGAAGTGCTGGCGCGGTCCCTTACCATCTGCAAGGCTGCCCTAGCGCTGTATGGGAAACCCGCGGGCGCCTGGTCTGCGCCATAGGCTTCGTTCATGGCTTCGGCATAATTGAGCAGCACTTCCGCGTAACGGAAAAGCACCCAGTTATGCTGCGCGGTGCCGCCCTGCGTAAGGTTCAGCTGGTCGGTCAGGAATTTTTTCAGGTAATAACCGGTTTTGGAACTGTTGGTGTTCGCCATATCGTCCGCGCCGCCGGGCGACTGGTCGATGGTGCGCCCGTTCCAGCTGCTGCCGTTGGTCACGATGGACGCGGCGAGGCGCGGGTCGCGGTTGTTATATGGATCCGCGGGATCGGGCGCGCCGGTGTATTCGTACGCGGCCACGAGGTTGTGCGAGGGCGTTACGCCGCTTCTGCCGCCCGGCGTGGAGATCGGGTAGTTGAGCATTTCGGGTGAATTGCCCGCGGGGCGGCGCACGGCCATGATGGTCTCTTTGCTGCTCAACGGGTTGTTGCCGGTGAAATAGCTGCCGTAACCGCCGTTATGCAAAGCATAATCCAGCTCTGCATCGGTGAGCAGGTCGCGCGCGGCGGCAGCGGCTTGCTGCCAGCGGGCGGCATCGTTCGTGGGATTGTTCAGCGGGCTGGCGGCGTACAACAGCACGCGCGATTTCAGCGCCAGCGCGGCGCCACGGGAAAAACGCCCGTCCTGGTCCGCATAACCGGCCACCCGCCAGTCGGACACCAGGCTGTCCTTGTACGTATCGATCTCCGACACGATCCAGTCCACGATCTCGTCATAACTTTTCTGCGCCAGCGTTTCGTTCGCGCCCGGCGTGTAGGTGGTGGTTATCAGCTGCCCCCCGCCGTAACGTTTGATCAGCTCTGCATAATAATACGCGCGGGCGATGTGCGCTTCGCCGCGGTACCAGGCGATAAAAAGCTTGTCGCGGTTGTAGTTCGTCACGTCCGCCACCGTGTCGCGGTTGCGCGCGATGAACTCGCGCCAGTCCTTTGAATAGTCGAGGTAAAAATTCGCCGCCCTGATGCCTTCGTACAGGCGTTTGTACGAGGCTTCGTCCGGGTTGCTGGCCGCGTTGAGCGAGCCCTGGTTGAACACCTGCACGTCGTTCACGGGATTGGTCTGCTGCGCCTCGTCGGAAACGGCGGCGAAGAGGTTGTTGTCTATGGACGAAAAGCCGTACGGCAGCGAGGCGTAAAAGGCGTTGCCAAAAGTGTACAACGTGGCCCTGTCCGTAATGATGGTGGAAGGCGTGGCGTTGGTGTCGATCTTTGTGTCGAGGAAGTTTTTCTTGCACCCGGCGGTGAGCGCCAGGCCGCCCGCCAGCAAAGCCATATATGGAATGTTTCTGTTCATGGTGTGTTGGTTTGACGGTTAGAAAGTAACGGAAAGCCCTGCGTTGAAGGATTTCATGACAGGATAACCGCCGAATGATTCGGGATGCATGTCGTAGTCTTTCAGCAGTTTGCTCCAGGTGAACAGGTCCACCGCCGTCACGTAAATGCGGAATTTGGAAAGACCCATATGTTCCAGCGCGCCCGCGCTGAAGGAATATCCCAGCGTGGCGTTGCGCAGCGAGAGATAATCGCCTTTTTTCAGCCAGAAGTCGCTCATGCGGTAATTGTTATTGTTGCCCTGCGTGGTAAGCCTCGGGTACAGCGCGCTGCCCCGGGTGTCTATGCCCTGGTCGGGGTAATAGGCCCAGGCCTGCCGCGCCTGCGGATAGGCATTGCCGTTATTGACGAACGGCTCGTAGATATTACTGTTGTCCAGCAGGTATACGGAAGCGCCGCGCGCGCCCTGGAACAATACTTCCAGGTCAAAACCGGCATAGCTGATATTGCCGCCGAAAGTATAGGTCAGTTCCGGGAAGGCGGGATTGCCGACGGCCGTTACGTCGCGCTGGTCGATGATGTCGTCGCTGTTCAGGTCGGCGTACTTCAGGTCGCCCGGCTGCACGGGACCGAAGCCCGGTACCGGCTGGCCGGATTTGAGCGTGCCGTCGCCGTTAAAATCTTCCACCTGGTAAAACCCTTGCGACACCAGGCCGACGCGCGTGCCGAAAGACCTGCCGGTAAGCGCGTTGTAAGGATATGCGGGCGGTACTTCCGCCATATAGTCGATGCGGTTTTTATTATAGAACGCGTTGGCGGAAAGCGCGTAACCGATCTTGCCCGCTTTGTCCGCGAACACTGCGCTCAGCTCAAACCCTTTGTTCGTCATCTTCCCGAGGTTGCGGATCACCTGCACGTTGCCATAGGCGCCGGGCACCATATGGTCCTGCGTGAGGATGCCGCTGCGTTTATCCAGGAACACGTCCGCCGTGAGCGACAGTTTGCGGAACAGCCGCAGGTCGGCGCCGGCGTTGTATTTCATGCTTTTTTCGGCGAACACGTCCGGGTTCGCGATGTACAGCGGCTGCAAAGCGCCCTGCGAAGCGGGGCTGCCGTTGCCGGTATAGAACGCGCCGCCGTTCAGCTGGTAATATTGCTGGTACAGGAAACGCCCGTTCTGACCGGAAAGCGGGCTGCCCGCCCCTTCCGCGTCGGCGCTGCCCGTAGCGCCCGCGGATGCGCGCAGCTTCAGGAAATCGACCACATTGCTTTGCCGCATGAATTTTTCGGCGGACAATATCCAGCCGAGGGACACGGCCGGGTAAAATCCCCACCGGTTGCCCGGCGCATAAGCATCGGAGCCGAACAGCGAAAACCCGAACTCGGCCAGGTATTTTTCCCGGTAGGCATAATGCGCCCTGCCGCTCACGTTCTGGTAATGATAGGCCGCGGAAAAAAGACCGTCGCCCCGGAAGTCGGACTGGTGGTAGTTCAGCGCGGACCGGAACGTATGCTCTTTCCCCGAATGGTCGTAACCGATAGTGAACATCAGCTGCTTCCAGTCTTCCTGCCCGCCCGGCGACTGGCTGGTGGCGCGGATCGGCGTGGTTTGATCGGTAGTCGTTTTGTTGCCGTCAAGGAAACGCGCGTAGTTGGACGTTTTGCCGTAGTTGGAGATCATGTAGCTGTTGAACGAAAACGCCTGCGCGAGGTAAAGGCCCGGCGTAATGCCGTCCAGCCTTTCTTTCAGCTCGAAGTTGCCCTGCAAAAAACGGTTGGTGCTGGAAGTCCAGCCCAGCTCGTGAACGGAGGCGTAAGGATTGTTGGGATAAACGGAAGACCCTGACCATTCGCCGCTTTTTTCGTCTTTCGGGTTGTAGATGTTGGACGGGTAACGCGCAAGGTCGTTCCAAAGCTGGCCGGTGGAATAGTTCGGCTGTTTGTTTTCGTTGATCCTGCCGCTAAGGTCCACTTTTGCTTCAAAGATCCTGAACATCCTGAAGTCGAGATTCGCGCGGATATTATAACGGCGGAAAAGCTGGTTGGAAGTGCTGTCGGTTTTCGGCACGTCGTACAGCCCCTGCTGGTTGAGATAATTGAGGGGGACGTTGTAGCGGGCCGATTCGTTGCCGCCGCTGAACACGAGGTCCGCATCGGAGTACGGCGCCTGTTTTTTCAGCACTTCCTCGTACCAGTTCACGTTCACGCCGGCGCCGCTGCGGTAGCTTTCCAGCTCCGCATCGGAATAGGCGGGCGACCATACGCGGCCGTTGTCGTTGCTCACGGCCTGGTTGTACAGGCTGGCATAACCAAAACTGTTCAGCGGCTGCGGGATGTTCACCGCCCGCTGTATGCCGGAGCGCACCTGGAACTGCACGGTAGGCTTGCCGATCTTGCCGCGGCGGGTGGTCACCCATATCACGCCGTTGGCGCCGCGCATGCCAAAGGTGGCCAGGGCGGCCGCGTCCTTCAGGATGGAAATGTTTTCTATTTCGGCGGGCGAAAGGCTGCGGAGATAATTCCGGTTCGATTCAAACCCGTCGATAAAAATCTTGTAGGTATGATAACCGTTGGCCCCGCCGAGGTAACCGTAGGTACCGATGCCGCGGATGCCAAGCAGCGCGTCGTCGTTGCCGGGCTGGCCGCTGCCGTGGGTAACGGTAAGACCGGGCAGGCGGCCGTACAGCGTGTTCGTAAGATTGGCCGCGGGCGTTTTATACAAGGTTGCGCCCGGCACGGTGGAAACGGCATGCGTGGAAAAACGCTGCTGCACGGAAAACAGCCGGGCCTCCGCCGCGGCAGTGTCAGCTTCCTGAACGGGCCGCTGCGCCACGGCGCTTCCCGCCAACAGGCAGGCGGCAGCGAACAGGCGCGGGAATTTATGTTGAATGCTCATGATTGTCTGTTTGATGTGGATTGATTAATAACCGGGATTCTGCACCAGCACACGTTTGTCGATCTCTTCCTGCGGAATGGGATCGAGGTACATTTTCGGATGCCAGTACGCCGTGTACGCCACCTTGTCGTAATAGTTCAGGATGTTTTCCGGCAGGCGGTCGTTGGCGCCCTGCGCCACCAGCGTAAACTGGAACTCGCGCATCTCGCCGCCGAGCAAACCCTCGTCTATCCCGTCCAGCTTCCAGTGCCGCACGTCGAAGAAGCGTTTGTTCTCGTTAAAATATTCCACGGCCCATTCGCGCTGTATCGCTTTCCGCAGCGCTTCCTTACCGGTTTCGGTGATGGAAGGCAACCCGGCCCTGTTATGCACGATGTTCAGATTTTCGAGCGCCTTGGGTACATTGTTCGCTTCGTTGTAAGCTTCGGCGAGCGAGAGGTAAAATTCCGCCATGCGGAAAATGGGATATTCAAACCACAGGCGCGTACCGGCCATGTAGTAGTATTTCGTGCTTTGCGCGGCGCCTTTGCCGCGGCCTTCGTGGTTCTGGCCGCTGCTGCACTGCGCGTACGTCCACATGTATTCGCCGGGGTTGTTCCAGGTATCGATGCCGTGCGCGTAGTTGGAGGCTTTGAACCTCGGCTCCATCGCTTCCATTTTTGCGCGGTAGTCCGCATATGGCAACGCATTCCCCGCACCCAGGCCCGGCCATTGCTGGTCGGTGCCGTCGGCTTTGTAATAGTTGACGAGGAAGTTGGTCAGCATGCCGTAGTTGTCCGTCAGGTAACGTTCGTGGCCGCTGTAGCGGGTGGGGTTGAAGAACTTGAAGAACTTGCTGCCGCCTTCGTCGAACTTGTAGCCGAGCAGCACTTCGCGGTTGGCGGGTATGGAAGTGGCGGTGCCGTAGTCGGCGAACGCGTTCGGGTTGGGCACGTTCGTTTCCCCGCCGGTGTTGATGATATCGTAGCCATGCTGCTTCGCCCAGGCGATCACGGCTTCCTGCGCGGCTATGGCGGCGTCCCAGCGGGCATTGTCCTGCTTGCCGAAACAGATGAGCGCTTCGTTGCCGCCTGCGGGGAGGTACGGCGTCGCGCTGTTGAACAGCGGTCTGGCGGCGTACAGCAGCGCGCGGGCTTTAACGGCCAGGGCGGCGCCTTTGGTAAGACGGCCGTTGTATTTGGCGTCCCAGTTGTCCGGCAGGCCGGCGGCGGCCTCATCCGCCATTTTGACGATGAAGTCCAGCGTTTCCTGCAGGCTGGCGCGGGGGATGTTGAGATCGCCGTCCACTTTCAGGCTCTGCGTTACGAGGGGCACGCCGCCGTAGCGGATCATCATGCCGGCGTAACGGAAAGCGATCAGCCCTTTCATTTCGGCTTTGATGTAATCCTTTTCATTCGCCGGGATGTCCGTCACCTGGTCGATGTTCTCCAGGATGATATAACACTGGCGGATACACTGGAAGTTGTCAAAAAAGTTGTCCGTGCTTTGCGCGCGGTTGTTCTCGAAAGGCGTAGCCGCAAAACCTGCCGATACAAAACGCTGCAGGCTGGCCCAGGTTTCGCCGAAGGAAGTTTCGCCGGAGATGCCGGAAAGAATGCCGTTGTTCAGCGAGCGGCCGTTCCACAGGTTCTGCACCAGCACCTGCCGGTACGCGGCGGCAATGGCCCCTTCCGCGCCGGCGCGGTTGGAGAACACCGTTTCGATGGTGGTATTGCCCGTCGTTTCCGGCTTTTCGAGGAAATACTTCTGGCATGAGCTAAGGCTGAGCCCTATCATCATCATGCCCGCGATATATTGAAATACTCTCATGGTCTTTAATTTTGATTGGTGTTAAAACCGGATGTTTGCCCCGAATACATACACTCTCGTCATCGGGTACACGCCGTAGCCGCCGGTATCCGTCGATTCGGGATCGATCCCTTTGTCCACCGCTTCCCTGCTCCATGTGATCACGTTGTTCGCGTTCACGAACAGGCGGATGGAACTGATCTGCGCTTTTTTCAACACCGGTGTGATCGGGAAAGTATACGCCAGTTCCACGTTCTTGAGACGGAAAAAGTCGGTGGATATCAGCCAGAGATCGCTGGTGAGATAGTTCGCGTTGCCGCCCGTGCCGCCGTGCATGGTAGCGCGGGGGTACAGGATGGGCGCCCCGGACGCGGCTTTTTCCGCCGTCCAGCGCCCGTCGTACTGCCATTGCAGGGCGTTGCCCGCGGTCTGGAAAAAGGGCGTGTTGAACTGGTAGTTGGCGAGGTTGAAGGAACCTTTCGCGGAGCCGTTGAACAGCAGGTTCAGATCAAAGCCGTGATAGTTGACGCCGGCGCGGAAGCTGTACGTGTATTGCGGCAGGTTGGAATAACCGATGGGCACGATGTCGCGCGTATCGATAAGACCGTCGCCGTTGATGTCTTTATACCGCACGTCGCCGAGCGTGTTCTTGTTGCCGTTGAAAGTGTTGAACGGGCGGTTGTTCAGCTCTTCGGGCGTGTTGAAGAACCCGTCCGTCACCAATCCCTTGTACTGCCCGATGGCAAAGCCGGTTTGCGCCATCCAGTAATGCGCCTTCTCGGCTTCCGCGCGGTAGATGATCTTGTTGCGCGCGTAGCTGAGATTGCCGCCGATGAAATAACCGACCTTCCCTCTCCTGTCCTCCCAGTTCAGCACCAGCTCATAGCCGTGATTGGTGGTGATGCCCACGTTGGCGGGCGGCACGCTGTTCGCGCTTACGCCGAACGCGTAGGGGATGATCTCGTTGAGACTGGTGAGAATGTTATTGCGGTCGTCCTGGAACAGGTCGGCGGTAAACGAAAGCCTGTCCGCAAAGAACCGCGCTTCCAAACCGATGTTTTTCTTCACCGCTTTTTCCCAGGTCACCAGCGGGTTGCCGATGTTGCCTTCGGTGATGCCAGAGTAGTACGGGTTTACGGCGGAACCGTTGCTGGTGCCCCAGTAATAGCCCGCCTGGCCGGTGTTGAAGGTGCTGGGCAGGTAGAGATAACGGCGGCCGCCGATCTGGTCGTTGCCCACTTCGCCATAGGAGCCCCTGACTTTCAGGAAAGTAAAGGCGTCGCCTTTGGGGAAGAATTTTTCGTTGGACACGACCCAGCCTGCGGAGTACGCCGGGAAAAACCCGAAGCGGTTGCCTTCCAGGAACTGTTCCGTACCGTTGTACCCGCCGTTAAATTCGACGAGGTACTTTTCCTTGTAGTTATACGCCACGCGGCCTACGAGACCCATAATGCCGGAAGGCGTGTTCTCGCTGGAAGAAGGCATGCTGTACTTCTGCGCCTTGGCGAGCAGCAGCGCCGTTACGCCATGGTCGCCGAATTTGTTCGCATAATCGATGCCCGCGTCAAAATACATTTTGCGCCAAACGGAATTATGCCCCGGGTCGGGATTGTAACCGTCCGCCCCTTTCGCGCCGCCGAAGAAATCGAGCAGGTTGGGATTGCCGGGGTTGCGGCGTACCGAGTACACGGAGAGTGAAGGATAATGCGTGTTGGCCTTTACATAGCTGTCGTCATAGTTCACCGTGCCGCGCAGCGACAGCCCTTTGGCGAGGTACTGCATGTCGTGGCGCACCACCACGCTGCCGGTAAGCAAAGTATTGTAGAGAGTTTCGGAACCGCTCACGAGCAGGTTGTATACCGCGTTCTGCGGTCCTTTGAGGCTGCCGAGCTTGATGCCCAGCGGGTTGCCGAAAGAGCCGCCGGGGCCGGAATAGGAGTTCACCAGGCGCCCGTCCACAAGACCCGGCGCGGTGATGGGGTTGGAATCAAAAATATATTGCATGATGATCTTGTAGCGGCCCGCCATGTCGTACGGCCCCGCGCCGATGCCCGGCCCGGTGGTGGTGCCGAACTGGCCCGCGAGGTTGACGGACACCTGCAGGTTCTTCACTACATCGATATCAAAATTCGATCTGAAATTATAGCGGCTGTAACGCGATTCGGTATTCGTGCCTTCGTATTTCGTATTGCGCAGAATGCTGCCCTGGTCGAAATACCCCAGCGACGTAAAATACCGGATGCGCTCGGTGCCGCCCGAAATATTGATGTTGAGCTGCTTTTGCGGCCCCGTGCCGCTGAACTGGTCGGCGAAAAGATCGCGGCTGCCGTAATACAGGGCGGCGCTTTCTTTCAGCTTTGCTTTTTCCCCGGCGGAAAGCTCCGTCATGGCGTCCACTTCTTCCGGCGTATAGTCGCGGTTGTTGCTGAACTTCCAGAGATCGTCGTCGGTGAACAGGTTGTTATCGAAGCTGGTATTGCCAAAGGAGCTCTGTTCCGTCCTGATGGCCTCGTTGCGCATCAGCGCGTAATCGTGCGAGCTTACGTTGTGCAGCAGGTTGGTGGCGTGGGTAAAGCCGAAGTTGGCGGAAGCCCCAAGCTGCGCGCGGCCGGAGCGGCCTCTTTTGGTGGTGACGATGATCACGCCGTTCGCGCCGCGGATGCCGTACACCGCGGAGGCGGACGCGTCTTTCAGCACGCTGATGTTCTCGATCTCGTTCGCGTCCATGGCGTTGAGCTGGTCGTACGCGCGTTCAGGGGCCTGCTCCACCCCGTCGATCACCACCAGCGGGTTGGCGCTGCCGGCGAAAGTGGAAACGCCCCTGATAAAGATCTGCGTGCCGTTGCGGCCCGGCTCGCCGCTGCTTTGCAGCCCGCTGAGACCCGGCGCGTTGCCCACGAGCATGCTGGAGATATTCGTTACCGGCGTGCTCACCAGCTCTTTGCCCGACACCGCGGCCACCGAACCGGTGACGGTCACTTTTTTCTGCCGGCCGTACGCGACCACCACCACGTCGTCGAGCCCCACGCTCGCGTCCTGCAGCACGATCAGCAGCGGGGCGCCGCTGCCTGCCGCCTGCTCATGCAGCTGGAACGCCATGTGCCGGAATACCAGGATGCTGGCGGCGGAGGGCACGCGGATGGAAAATTTCCCGTCGGCGCCGGTAGCGGTGCCCGTGTTCGTGCCTTTTACGCTCACGCTCACGGAGGGGATCAATTCCCCGTTCTTGTCTTTTACCTGGCCGGTCACCAGTATGCTCCCCGGCTGGTTGTTCTGCGCCTGCATGCTGCTCCAGCTGAGGGAACATAACAGGAAGATAAACAGGGACAAAGGGCGGCGCAGATAAAACGGCAGGCCTTCATTTACTGATTTCATACGTAGAATGTTTCATGATTTAATGAGATTGTTTGCGGAAAGGAATTACAGGGCCATGCGTTTACACATGACCGGTAGTTGGAATAATTGCCGTGATCTGGTTGAATGTGATGTATGTATGCCTGTTATCAAAAGTATCAAAGAGTACCGCACGGTTCTGATGCATTCTTAACATTTGCTTATGCATAAAACGATTACTTATCAAGCACAAGCACCATATCGGTGTTCGGCGCCAGCCGGATGCCGGCCACCGAGTTCCCTCCATCGCTCCTGCCCTTCAGCGTGCTGAATTTGCCGGATTCGCAATCGTACGTGCGCCATTTCGCCGCGCCCGCGGACGCCACGCTGATATCGGCGGTCACGGCGCTGGTGGTCGGGTTATATACGTAGACATAAGTACTGTTCCCGCATTTTACGGCGTACACTTCCGTTCTCTTTTCCGAAGAAGAAGCCGTTGCATTCGCAAAGGCCCCGCGCCCGGCGCGCATCATATCGTCCAAAATCGTACGTACGTTCGCGATATACGCATCGGTGCCGCGGTCGTCAAAAAACTCCCACCACCATGACATGGGAAGCACCGGCGTAGGCACGAACAGGCCGTACCAGAGGCCGCGTTTGAAATCGCTGTCCATGCTGTCGGCAAATTCGTTGAAGTTCTTCTGCCAGTCGTATTCGTAACCGAATTCGCCGATCACGTAAGGTTTGCCGAACTGCTGCGTGTATTCCACGATAGTAGCGGGCAGCGCGCGGTTGTGCTTGTAAATATGTTTCTGGTTAAAATCGATGCCGGGGATGGAATTGAGCCCTTCCAGGTCGCGGTGCGAAATGCTGGTGGTCACGAGATGCCCGTAAGGATCGATGGATTTGAGATAGTTGCTCATTTCCGTATGCCACTGCACGATGGACAAGGCGCTGATAGGATTGTTCCGGTCGCGGAACTGCACGTTGTCGATCTCGTTAAAAAACTCCCATGCGCCGATAGCCGGGCTGTAACCCCAGCGGGCGACGATAAAACGCAAACGGTTCCGGTACTGCGCTTTTGCTTTCGAGTCCACGAAAAACTCGCGGGACGATACGGCGTAACGGCCCTGGCGGGCGTCGTGCGTGCCGGGGCCGAGCGTGAGCATGATGTACAGGCCCAGCGAAA
>CBINIO010000063.1:0-12597 GCA_966250725.1 uncultured Chitinophaga sp. | reverse complement strand
GATCAAGAAAGGCAAGTTCTGATGAAGGTGCTAACACCTGCGGATCAAAAAAGGCAAGTTTAAAGTATATGTCGATGAAGGTGTTAATACCTGTGGATCAGGAAATATCTGGTTCAAAATAGATGTCGATGAAGGTGTTAACACCTGCAAGTCAAGAATATCGATATAAAATACCTTCATAGGAAAGGTGTTAACACCTCCGGACAATACTCAACAGTACACCAGCTGGAACATCACCGCCAGCAAGACCGAATGCCTCCCCAGGTATTGCCGCACATAACGCAAAGTCTCTACTAAAAGGTTTTTCACCCTGCTTCGCGAAAGATGCAGTTGCAAACCGATTTCCTCATGGCTCAACCCCAGCTGGCGGCTGAGCCGGAAGATCGTTTGTTTCTGGGAAGAAAGCCCTTGCAGCGCGGCTTCGATCAGCTTTTTGCTTTCCGCGGCGTCCAGCTGCTGCTCCAGCTCTTCGGACACCTCGGAGATATTGGCCCATACCTGGTCAATGAGTTTTTGCTGAAGGGAAACCCGGCGCAAATGGTCCATGGTGCGGTTGCGCGCGATCATGAATATATAGCCGTCCACCCGGGCGATGTCCGGCAGTTCGGCGCGGCCGCTCCACAGCCGCAGGAATGTGTCCTGGAGAATATCTTCCGCGTCCACCGCGGAATGCGTGAGATGATAGGCAAACGCGAAAACCTGCCGGTTATGCCGGGCATATAGCTCCCTAAAGGCTGCTTCACTGCCCTCCCGTAGCTGCAATAAGAGGTCTCTGTCGGTAGTTCCAGGCATTCCCCGCGATCCGGCTTTTGATGCGTGACAATTTTAAAAAATTTCCCCGATTATTTCCCGGATTTTAAAATGGGGTGTTCCATAAGTTGATAATCAACCGCTTAATAACCGGACAAATCGCAGCTACCTAACGCCTGCCGTCCGGGTAAACGAGCCTGGCGGCGGTACGATCAAGACAGTTCCAACCCAAATAAAACATTACGCCGCATCGCAGGATAACCCGGCAAGCAGCGGTACAGTCCAGGCATCTCCAGCTCAATAAAACATCATACAACATCGCAGGATAACCCGGCAAGCAGCCGTACGATCAAGACAGTTCCAGCCCAAATAAAACATTACGCCGCATCGCAGGATAACCCGGCAACCGGCGGTACAATCCAAACACCTCCAGCTCAATAAAACATCATACCACATCGCAGGATAACCCAACACCATCAAGGCAACTCCACCTCAACAAAACATCACCCGCCTACTGATACCGCATCGCAGGATAACCCAACAACCGACGGTACAATCCCAGCTGCCCGATGCAATAGGATTCCCTGTCCATGCAAAAGGTCAGCACCTCCAGCAGGTTCATCCCTTCGCCCATCCCGAAAGGGTCCGGGCCGTTCAGCTGCTCTGGCGTAGCATTGGCGAGCGCGTGGCGAAGCAGCGGGGAGATCATGCTCCAGTCTTCACGGTACGAATCCAGCGAAGGATAAGTAACACCGTCCTTGATGCCCGCGTGGTCCTTGAACAGGTCGTTCGCCTGCTGCGTTTTGTCCACGCCAAGTATGTTCGCCATCACGAACCTTTCCTGCACAAGACTGCCGGCGAGCCAGGCGGGGTGATTGGCCTTTGTGCCGAGACGGTTGTGCGCGTCCTTGTCCGTCATGTTTTCCAGCACGTTTACGAACAGCAGCGTGTGCAGGTCGTACATGGCGAGCTGCGCATTGAGCATGCCCTGCTGAACGGGTGAAATGGCAAGCGTTTCCATAAAAACATATTTTTTGGTTAAACAATCATGTTATATCCGCACCAGCCTCGCATACGCCCGTGTGCGCATGGCCGCCAGCGTAACGATGAGGCCGATAATACCCGTAACGGTGAACAGCAGCGCGATGCCGCGGTCCATACCCGTGCCGAACCACCAGCCCAGCAGGTCCACGCCTTTGCCGGTGGTCATGAACGGGATAAAAATATACTGCGCGATGGGCCCGATCATAAAAGCGGTCAGCGGGGACGCCGCCTGCTCGATGCTTTGCGCAAACCCGAACACGCGGCCCTGCCTGTCCGGCGGGATCACTTTCTGGATCACGGTCTGCTCCGCCGCTTCTACTACGGGGATCAGGCAAAGAAAGATGAACATGCCTACGGACAACAAAACGATCGAGGCCTGTATCGTAAAAAATATACAGATCGCCCACATCACGATGTTCGCCATAAACAGCAGGCGTATCGGGCTGTTGCCCAGCCCCGTCCTCGATACGGCAAGACCGCCGATGATGAACCCCGTGCTCAGCACGGCCCATAGCATGCCCCAGGCGTGGGCGGACACGAGCGAAAGCCCGTACGCGTCCATCAGCGCCATAAATACGCCGCCGAGAAAGTTGTTGAAGGTGTTGAAGAATATGAGCCCGAAAAGACCGGGGATCTTCTTCACGACGGCGATGGTGCCGCGGATATCGATCTTCGGCCGGGCGCCTTCCGCATGCACGATCTGCGTTTCCTCCGTTTTGATGGTAAGCAGGTGCGCGATCGCCACCACCGTCAACCCGATACCGAACACCAGCATCCAGAACACGCCCATAAAGCTGATCACAAAACCGCTGGGGATGGAAGCCAGCATGAACGCCGTGCCGTTGGCGCTGCCGATCAGCCCGTTGGCCTTGTCGCGCGAGCCTTCCTCCACCATAAACGTGACCATCGTGGGCAGCGCGATGTTGCGGATGTTGCCCGCCAGCACGCCAAACAGGCACAGCACGATAAAAAGCCAGAGCCGGAAGCTGTAAGGGTCTTTGAACGTTTCCGGCGGCGTGCTCACGTACACGATACCCGCGAGGATGAACAGCACCAGCGTCAGCGCGCTCGAGAACAGCATCGCCGTTTTTTTCCGGTAACGGTCCACGATGGTGCCGAGGAAAAAGCCGGACAGCGACACCGTGCCGATATAAATGCCGGCCATGTAGGAAGTGACGAGCACCGATCTTGTTTCCAGGTACACCCAGAAGGTAACGGCGAACCATACGAAGGTGTTGGTAACCGCCGCCACGATGGAATTGATGAGGATGAGATAGAAATTTTTCACGTTACAATTTTACCCCTGAATTTTGATTCCGCCGCTGGGTGAACACGACAATGTATAGGGGCTGATGCGACAGGGGAAGGGGATTCATTCCAATATCCGGAAAGTGAACTTGTCCCGGATGTGTTTGTTAAAGAACTGCCCTTTTGAAAATGCCTCCCGCATATTCTCATAGATCTCCTTCGGCACGGAAAGGTATTCGTACACTTTGCCCGTTACGAACGTGATCTTCAGCACGGCCGTTTGCGGGTTGTAGCGGAAATATTTTATGACGGACGAGGGCATGTTCAACGAAATTCGTCCAGCCCGCCGCCTGCTTCCTTATCGTCCGGCGAATAGGGAGGAATGTTTCTGTTGATGAGTTTGTCCGGCCCTTTGTCGCGCGTTTTTTTGAACTGGTGAAGCATCAGGTAAATAAGCCCGAGGGCCACCGCCGCAATGATCAGAATGATGAGACCTGAAGTCATGACAGTAAGTTTTACCAAATAACCCGGAAGAATTGTGCCAGACGGCATTCGCGGCTTTGCGCGGCTGTTTGGGCGGTGATTGGGTAATTATTTCCCCGCCTGCGTTCCTATTTCACCGCGTGAAGACGGCCGGCGGTTGGTGGTGATAAAAAACGTAAATTAGGTAATTGTAAAACCTTGGAACATGAATAAATTCTGGAGAGCGTTAATTGCCGGTTACGGGGCCAAAAAGCTGGGCGGCGGCTGCCTTGGAACGATCGTTGTGTTCATTATCATCTACCTGGCGCTGGGCCAGTGCAACTGATCCATTTTTTATAATTTTTCCCCACAGAACTTGCAGAAGCGGGCATCCATATCGTGCCCTTCTTTTCCGCAATTGGGGCAGGCGTTGTTCGCGCGGCCCCGGCCTTTGTATGCCTGCGCCATTTCGGTGGTGACGATGCCCGTTGGCACCGCGATGATGCCATAGCCGAGCAGCATGATAAAGCTGGCGATGAACTTGCCCAGCGGCGTGGCGGGCGCCACATCCCCGTAGCCCACGGTGGTGATGGTCACGATGGCCCAGTACACCGATTGCGGGATGCTGGTGAAGCCGCTGTTGTCGTCTTCAACGAGGTAGATAACGGAGCCGAGTATCACCACGCAGGTAAGCACAAAAAGGATAAAGATGCTGATCTTGCGGAGGCTGTTGGCGATGGCCACGGAGAGGAAACGCATTTCGGAAAGGAAATGCACGAGCCTGAAGATCCTGAAAATGCGCAGCAGCCGCAGCGCGCGGAGCACCAGCAGCGATTGCGCGCCGATAAAGAGCACGCTGAGATAGCTGGGAATGATGGCCAGCAGGTCGATGACGCCGAAGAAGCTGAAAACGTATTTGTACGGCCGACGGATACTGATGAGCCGCAGGATGTATTCCACCGTAAAAAGACCGGTGAACACCCATTCGAGTACCAGGAAAATTTTGCCGAAACGCGCGTGCAGCTCGTGCACGCTATCCAGCATCACCACCACGATGCTGGCGAGGATACAAAACAGTAACGCCACGTCGAAAGCCCGGCCGGCTTTGGTTTCCGATTCGTAAATAAAGCCGTGCAGTTTCTCCTGCCAGTTGGGTCCGTCTTTTTCTTTTGTCATGCGGGGGAATTACAGGGTTTATTCCTCCTCATCGTCATCATCGTCCTCGTCTTCTTCGAGCCATTCCATGTACGCGTAATACCAGTCTTCCAGCTCGTCCAGCAGCTCCTGCTTTTTTTCCGGTTCGCCGTGAAAATATTCCTCCACATTATCGATCTCTTCCACGATATCGATATACGCCACCTCTTCATCTTCTTCTACGCGCTTTGCAAAAAAGCGGGGCCTTTCCGTATGAAAGATATATTCATTATCCGGGTCCGTAACGGGATCATCTGCAATCATGAACTTGGGTAGTGCCATTGGATAATATTTTTTGATTCAACAACTAAATGGAAGTACAAAAATATGGATTATCACCTGTTTAATTGCATACATTATCAATTCAAATAATGTATTTCGCATTACTAAAGCCTTTTTCTTTTCAAGGGGAAGAAAAAGTTTCGGCCCGCGGAAATTTCTTTTACCTTTGCAATCATCTGATGATATGATGAATACGGCTATCAAACCTCTAAAACGAAAAAATCTCGCGGACGAAGTGGCTGCGCAATTGCAGGAGCTGATCTGTTCCGGCAAGTACGAAATAGGCCAGCAGCTGCCGACCGAGCCCGAGCTGATGCAGCAGTTCGGCGTGGGCCGCTCCACTATCCGCGAGGCCGTGCGCCTGCTGGTGAACGGCGGGCTGGTGCGCGTGCAGCAGGGTTTAGGCACCTTCATCACATCAAAGCAGCCGATGGCGGAGCCGCTGTCCAGGCGGCTGCACCGGGCCGAGTACCAGGACCTCAACGAAGTGCGCCTGCTGCTGGAAGTGAAGATCGCCGAAAAAGCGGCCATTCACCGCACGAAAGAAGATATCGCGCAGATGAAGGATTTCCTGAAGCAACGGCATCAGCATGCGAAGGCGAATAACGTGGAAGCCTGCATGAAAGCGGACATCAACTTTCACACGAGCATCGCGGTGGCGTCGAAGAACGAGATCATGGTGGACCTGTATAATACGATCGCCACGCATATCCTGCAGTCGTTCAAAGACCGGTATGCGGACACTGAAGCGTTCCTCGGCTCGCAAACGCTGCACAAATCGCTGCTGGAGGCCATCATCGACAAAAACCCCTCGCAGGCGCTGTTGTGGGCCACCCGCATCAGCACGCACAGCAAATAAATATTTTTTTGAACTAAACATCTGATGATCTGACAACATGGAAACCGTACTGGAAGGAGAAGAAAAAAAGACGGCGCAGCAGGTAGCCGAAAAAACCGTGTTCTCCGTACTGCTCGCGCTGAGCTTTACGCATCTGCTCAACGACACCATTCAGTCGCTGATACCCGCCATTTACCCCATGGTGAAGGATTCCCTGCAGCTGAGCTTTTCACAGGTGGGCCTCATTACCCTCACCTTCCAGCTGTCCGCTTCCATCCTGCAGCCGCTGGTGGGTATTTACACCGACAAAAAACCGCAGCCCTATTCGCTGGCGATCGGCATGGGCTTTACCTTGCTCGGGCTGCTCTGCCTGGCCTTCGCGCATCACTTCGCCATCGTGCTCGTTTCCGTGGCGCTCGTAGGCATCGGCTCGGCCGTCTTCCATCCCGAAGCTTCCCGCCTGGCGTACATGGCCTCCGGCGGCAGGCATGGCATGGCGCAATCGCTTTTCCAGGTGGGCGGCAACACCGGCAGCTCGCTCGGGCCCTTGCTGGCAGCCGCCATCATCGTGCCTTTCGGCCAGTATTCCATCGCATGGTTTTCAGTGATCGCCCTGCTCGCCATCGTGGTGATGCTTCGCATCAGCCGCTGGTACCTCGGCAATACGCACCGCATCAAACCGAAAAAACAGGCGGCGCAACGCGAAACGCTCAAGCTGTCCAAAGGCAAGGTCGGCTTCGCGCTGTTCATCCTCATGATGCTCATTTTCTCCAAGTACTTTTACATGGCGAGCCTCACCAGCTATTACACGTTCTACCTGATGGACAAATTCAACGTGTCCGTGCAGAACTCGCAGGTATACCTCTTCATCTTCCTGTTCGCCATCGCCGCGGGCACGTTCATCGGCGGGCCGGTGGGCGACCGCATCGGCAGGAAATACGTGATCTGGATCTCCATTCTCGGCGTGGCGCCTTTCTCGCTGCTGATGCCGCACGTCAGCCTCTTCTGGACGGTGATCCTCAGCGTGTTCATCGGCGTGATACTGTCGTCCGCATTCTCCGCCATTCTCGTATATGCGCAGGAGTTAGTGCCGGGCAAGGTGGGCATGATCGCGGGACTGTTCTTTGGTTTCGCCTTTGGCATGGCCGGCGTGGGATCGGCGTTATTGGGCGAGCTCGCGGACAGAACGAGCATCGGCTATGTGTACCAGGTATGCGCGTACCTGCCGCTGATAGGGCTGCTCACGGGCTTTTTGCCGAATATTGAAGGGACGAAGAAACAGGCGAGATGATTACAGCCGCAGATAAGCCGCCAGCTGCGCCACATACGCATTCGTGAAGTTGTCGTTCCGCCGGTCGATGTATTGATTGAGATAACCCCGTAAATATGATCTGCCTCATGCCGTTAAAATAACGCGGGAAGAGGACTTATTCAAACAGGCGCGCGAAGTGGTTTTCGAGGTGTTTGCGCATGCCGTTGCGGAATTCTTCCGGGGTGCCGTTCTCCAGTATGTCCACCAGCCCCTTGTGCGATACGAACGTTTTCAGCACCGGCTGTTTTTTCAGCAGCCCGCTGTTATGCACATAATCAAAAACCGGCAGCAGCATCTTCTGGAACTTTTTCAGCGTTTCATTCCCCGCGATCTCGTACAGCTTGCCATGGAAGGCGATTTCATGCTCGATATTAAAAAGATGCGTTTGCGTGGCGGGCGGTTCCTTTTTCACGATGTTCTTCAGCTCGCGGATATCTTCTTTGGTGACGCGGTGAAAAAGAAAATCCGCCATGCCTATTTCCAGCACGAGCCTTATCTCAAAGATCTCCTTCAGCGTATCCTGGTCGAGGATATGCGGGTTCATGCTTTTGTGCAGGTTGCCAAACAGATCGGGACTGGTGATCACCGAACCTTTTTTCTTGCGCGATTCGATAAGCCCCATCAAACGCAGCCGCAGCAAGGCTTCACGGATCACCGTGCGGCTTACGCCCAGCGTTTCCGCCAGCTCCATTTCTTTGGGAATAGGGTCGCCTACCTTCAATTTCCTTTCCTGCAGCAGGTTTACGAGGTTCGCTTCCACTTTATCCACCAGCGAGCTGGTATCAATCGTTTTCAAACTTTCTTTTATCGCGGTGAGACTCATATTATGTTGTACTTAATTCAAATGTAAAAAAATCAGCGAGAAATCCGGGCGCCTGTCCAAACCAGCCTTATAAATCACTGACAATCAACCATCAAATAATTTATTTGGAATTACCGGCTGGATTCTTTTAACTTTATTATGTCATACATAATGCAAATATAGTTCCTAAAAACAACCAAAATTCCATCTCATGAAATCATTTAACAAGAAAGTATGGCTTCTGCTGACTTGCTTTCTTTTCTCCGCCGCCGCCTGGGGCCAGGCGGGAAAGATCACCGGGAAAGTGACCTCGGACGAAGACAAACAACCGCTTCCCGGCGTAACCGTTATGGTTAAAGGAACTGCCAGGGGCACGCAAACCGGCCCTACCGGCGAATTTTCCATCGAAGCCGCTCCCACGGACGTGCTGGTGTTCAGGTTCACCGGTTTTATCACCCACGAACAAACCGCCGGCAGCGGCGCTTCCATCCGGGTATCGCTAAAGCCGGATATCGCGAAGCTGAACGAAGTGGTGATCGTGGGCTACGGCGAACAAAGCCGCAAAACGCTCACCTCCTCCATTTCCCGCGTTGACGGCAACGTGCTGAAATCGGTGCCGCGCACCAACGTCGCCACGGCGCTGCAGGGCACCGCGCCCGGTTTGCGCGTGCAGCAAAACACCGGCCAGCCCGGTTCCACGCCCACCATCGTTTTCCGCGGCGGCACCAACTTCAACGGCTCCGGCTCCCCGCTCATCGTGGTGGACGGCGTGATCGTACCTTCCCTGTATGGCATCAATACGGAAGACGTGGAAAGCATCGATGTGCTGAAAGACGCCGCCTCCGCCGCCATTTACGGGGCAAGGGCCTCCAACGGCGTGATACTCGTTACCACCCGCAGGGGCAAAAAAGGGCAGGCGGCCGTTACCTATAATTACCGCATTGCGAAGAACTTTGTGCGGAGAAGCGGTTTGGAGCTGATGTCCGCCGAAGACTACATCCGCTGGAACCGCCGCGGGCTCGCAAGCCGCTACCAAGCCGCCGTGGCGGACAATAACCTGGGCGAACAAACGAACACGCGCAACCAGCTCTCCGGCGCATGGGGCTGGGGCCTGAACTCGGGATGGACCGCGCCCGACGGCAAATATTCCACGCAGCTCGTATCCGACGCCAACCGCGGGCTGCTTACCGATCCGCTGTGGCACCTGCTGATCGACAAAAACCCGTTCATCGACGGGCAAACGGACAGCATTCTTTACCGCTCCATGTCGCAGCGCGCGCTGGAAGACCTCATTCTCCAGGAAAGCACTTTGCAGGAACATTACCTGAACTTTTCCGGCGGCAGCGAAACCGGCAGCTTCTCACTCGGCCTCGGCGCCATCCGCGACATCGGCATGGTGCGCGGCTCCGGTCTGAAACGTCTCAACGCCAATTTTAACGGCGGTCTCAACGTCGGGAAAAACCTGAAAGTGACGCTGAACCTCGCCGCATACAATACCAATTCCACGCCTTCATACCTTACTGCCGACAACAACGGCGGCCTTACGGGCGGCCTCATCCAGCGGTTCGGCGCCATTGCGCCCACCGTGCGGCTCACCCACGATGTTACCGGCGATCTGCTGCCCGGTGTGGACGGTTCCACGCTCGGCAACCCGGATTATTTCTCCGATAAATTCCTGCGCCGTACAAGAGAGCAGCGTTATTCCGGAAGTTTGGGGCTGGAATATGCCATTTCCCCCGTGCTGAAGCTGCTCGGCAATGCGTCCGGCTTTATCCGCGAAACCACCGACGATTCTTTTAACAAGGCGTATATCAACGGCACCGGCGGCGCAAAAGTGAACACGCGCAGCGCCAGCTTCGACATCGGCAAAATGTACCAGTATTCCTACAACGGCTTCCTGCAATACAGCAACAGCTTCGGGAAGCACGACCTGAACGTGATGGCCGGCGGCGAATATTATGAATCCCGCAATTACAGCTACGGCGCTTCCGCCAACAACGCCGCCACGGATTATATTCCCTGGCTCTCCGCTTCCACCAACGCGGTGGGCGTGCCCTTTTCCGGCTTCAACAGCTGGCAGCGGCTGGCTTCCGCCATCGGCCGCGTTACTTACAGCTACGACGACCGTTTCCTGCTGAACGCCAATATGCGATACGACGGCACGTCCAAGCTCGCCGCGAACCGCTATGGATTTTTTCCCGGTATTTCCGCCGGCTGGAACCTGCATAACGAGGCCTTCTTCAAAGGCTCTTCGTTCAGCGAATATATTTCCACCATCAAACCGCGCATCAGCTACGGCGTGAACGGCAGCCTGGACCCGCTGAACGATTACGCCACCGCTGCGGTATACAGCAGTCTCGGCATCTACAACGGCCAGCCCGGTTTTGCCGGCACCAGCATCGTAAACGCCAACCTGAAGTGGGAAAGGGCCAGCACGCTTAACTTCGGCCTCGATCTCGGCCTGTTCGACAACCGCGTTACGCTCATCGGCGATTATTTTATCCGCAACGTGTATGACAAGATCAGCACTTTGTCCATCCCCGCCTGGACGGGTTATACCAGCTACACCACCAATCTCGGGCAGCTGCGCAACAAAGGCATAGAGCTGGAAATGCGCGTGAACGTATTGCGCCCGCAAACGGCCGACGGCCCTACGCTGGACGTGTCCGCGAACTTCTTCCATGTAAAGAACTACGCGGTAAGGCTGCCGGATAACGGCCTGGAAAGGAACCGCCAGAGCGCGGTGCAGATCTGGAACCCGGCTTCACAGCAGCTGATCTGGGTGGGCGGTTTGCAGGAAGGTTACCGCATCGGGCTGGAAGACGAGATATACGCGCCCGTTTACGACGGCATTTATACTTCGCAGGAAGAGATCGCCAAAAGCGCGGACCTCGTGAACAGCTTCCTCCCTTACACCAACAAACGCATCAAGCTCCTCGGCGATGCGCGCTGGCGCGATGTGGACGCCAACGATACGCTGGACAGCCGCGACTTCGTATACGTGGGCCGCGTGAAGCCTACCATGCAGGGCGGTTTCTCCATCGCGTCGTCCTGGAAAGGCTTCAGTCTTTTCGCGCAGTTCGATTATTCGCTCGGCTTTATGATCGCCAACCAGACCTGGCTGCGCGGCATGTCGCAGGTGCAGGGCTCGCAGAACGGCCCGGTAGACGTAAAGAACACCTGGTCGCCGGACAACACCTCCGGCACTTTGCCCCGCTACTACTGGGCTAACTATGCGCGGAACTATTTTATGGACGCAGGCGGCGGCACTACCGCTCCGGCCAATTTCTGGGAGAAGGGCGATTACCTCGCCCTGCGCGAGATCACGCTGGCTTACGTTACGCCTGACAGCTGGCTGAGGAACGCTACCAACAACAAGATCAAAAACCTGAAGCTCTCCGTTACCGGTTCCAATCTTGCTTACATCACCGGCTACAGCGGCAACCTGCCGGAAACCGGCGGCAACGACTCAGGCCGTTTCCCGCTGCCCAAAACGCTCACCTTCGGCGCTTCTGTAAACTTCTAATCATCCCGTCATGAACAAATACACAAAACATATACTGACGCTGCTTTCCGCAGCCATGCTCACCGCCTCCTGCCGGCAACAGCTGGAAGACGTAAGGCCGCAAACCGCGCTGGACAAGAATTCCGTGCTTACCGACCCGAACGTGGCGATGACGCTTTACAACGGCGTGTACACCTCGTTCCGCTCCGTCAATTATACGCTGTACATTTTTGGCGAGATGCGCGCCGACACCTGGGCCGACGGGCTGTATACCGAATCGGAAGACGGCACGCTCAAACAATACTGGAGCCATAACTTCAGCCAGGCGAATGCGCCGGCCAACAACTGGGGCGGGCTGTACCCGCTCATCGACCGCATCAACACGGTGATCAAACTTTTCCCGCAATCCAACGTGGAAGCGGCTACTCGCCAGCGCTGTCTCGCCGAAATGTACGGGCTGCGCGCCTATCTTTATTACACCATGCTGCGCACCTGGGGCGACGTGCCGCTGACCACCGAGCCGGTGGAGACGGTGGGCGACCTGTCCGCGCTGTACAAAGCCCGCTCCCCGCAGGCGGATGTGATGGCGCAGGTAAAAAACGATATCGAGCAGTCGCTGACGCTTTTTGAAGGCAACAACGGCTTCCCCGACCGGAAACATGTGAACTGGAACAGGGCCGCCACGCTCGTGCTGAAAGGCGACGTGTTCCTTTGGAGCGGCACGCACATGGGCGGCGGCAGCGGCGACTACAATACCGCTCAAACCGCGCTGGAAGAAGTAAAGGCGATCCCCGCCATCGGCCTGCAGACGATTTACGCCGATATATTCGACGCCACCAAAGAGGCGAATAATAAAGAGATCATCTTCGCCGTGAGCTACGAAAAAGACCAGGCGACAAACGGCATGTTCGGCTCCTTCCTTGTGAACACCACGCAGGCCGGCACCCTGCTGCTGGATGCGGGAACGCCCGATCAGCAAAGCGTGTCCGCCGCATACCCGCTCGTGGCCGGCGCCAGCAGGGTAGGCATGAGCCAGGCGATGATAGACCGCCTCAACGATCCCGCCGACACCCGCATCCGCAGCTCGTTCCGCGTGATGTCGCGCAACCTGCCCGGCTTCCCTACCGCCGCGGTGCTGCTCACGAAGTTCATCGGCAGAA
>CBINIO010000062.1:0-12671 GCA_966250725.1 uncultured Chitinophaga sp. | reverse complement strand
CAGGATGCCGGACAGCGCCAGCAGGCCCGGCGTGAGCCCCAGCAGCGTCCACAATATTTTCAGGGGAATGCCGCCATAGTTGCCGAAATGCAGCTGTATCACGCTGGCGTTCAGCCGCTGTTTGAATCCCGCCGATTTAAAGTCCAGTTTTTTCACTACTTCGCCGCTTTCCGGCCGGATGGAAACGGAGCTGGCGTACTTCCCGAAGATGGACGCCTCGCCGGCATTGCCAAGGAACAGCACCGGCCCGTCCGCGGTTCTCGGCGGTCGTATGCCCATTACCGTTATACCCGGTATTTCGGCGCGCGCGGCGGTAAGCAATGCGTCGTAATCGATCGGTGTTTGCACGGCTTCATAAGCGATGGTTTTCGTTACGCGGGAGTTCACCACTCTCAACTGTATCACGATGCCGGTAATGACCATCAGCAGGTTGAACAGCAGCGCCCACACGCCGGTCACGCGGTGCAGGTTGCGCCAGCGGCGCTTGCGGTATTTCCATTCTATCTTGTCGCGGAAGGTGAGCACTTTGCCGATGTGCTTGCGGTAAACGTAAAGTCCCGTCGCGATGGACACCAGCATGATGAGCGTCACGAAAAGGATGGCGATGGAACCGTTGCGGCCGCTGAGCAGCGTGAAATGCAGGTACAGTAGCCAGCCGGTGAAATAGTTTTTATTGCCCCTGCTGTGGATCACCTCGCCGGTGTAGGGGTTGAGGTAGATGTACGTTTTATCTTCCGCCGAATATTCCGCCCGCATGATGAGGCTTTCCTCCGGCGATTGCGGCAGGCGCAGGAAAGTGAGGTAAGCGGTACCCGGCGTGGCGGCCAGTCCTTTCTGGTACAGTTCGTTCAGCGGCAGTCTTGTACCGCCGGGTTTTACTTCGTAAAGATCCTTGTTCGCGGCATGATCGATCTCGTCGCTGAACACCAGCACGCTGCCCGTAAAACTCAAAAGCAGGAGAAAAACTCCTGCTATCAAGCCCGTAATGCGATGGACACGGAATATCTGTTGACTGAGCACGATCAGAATTTATAGCTGTAATTGAGGCTGATGCGGGCGCCGGCGCCTTTGATCCAGTTTTCGTTGCGCGCATTCCACTGCGAAGATACAAGGTAATAATCCGCATTAAAAAGATTTTCCACCCCGAGTGACAGTCTGCTTTGCGCGTCCAGCTCGAGGCTGCTCAGCAGGCTGAAGGTGGTAAAGCCTTCAACGGGGCCGGTGCCGTACGAGTACCGGCCGTTCACCGGTTCAAAGCGGTCGCGTTTGCCGGAGTGCAGCATCTGCAGGCGGATGTTCAGCTTTTCGATGGGCGCGTAACGTACATAGGCCGTCACTTTGGGCGGCGCGATGCGGTCGCTGCCGATGTAGTTGTCGCCTGCATCGTCATATTTACCGTTGTCGTCGATATCCTTTTTGCCTTCGATGTAGGAGTAAGAGGCGCCCAGCCCGAGGTTCGGCAGGATGTTCGCGTCCGCCGCCACTTCAAAGCCGTATACTTTTTCAGGCGCGCGCTGTATCTCGAACCGGCCGTTTACTTCCTTGAAGGAAGAGCCGAGTTTGGAGGTGCTGATATAATAGCTCGCTTCGAGGTGCACAGGGCCGAGGGAGCTGCTGAAGCCCGCTTCGTAGTTGTTGGCGATCACCGCTTCGGTTTTCAGCATCGACACGGTGTTTTCTTTCGCGGAGCGCAGGATGCGGCCCAGCTCCATGATGGAGAAACTCTGTGAATAGCTGATAAAGGGTTTGAAGAACCTGTATTTGTTATAACGCAGGCCGGCGTTGTATACGAGCGCGTTGTAGCTGAGGTCGCCGCCCGCTACGCTTACGCCGCCTTCCGTGAATTCGCCGGTAACGCGGTTCAGCTGTTTCACCGTCACATAATCCGGAATGCCGATGTTGATGTTCTCGAAACGCGCGCCGGCTTTGAATACAAAGTCCTTGTACAGGTTCAGCTTCACCTGTGCGTAGGGTGTGTAGTTCTTCATATCCATTTCGGGCACCCAGGTGCGGCCGTCCAGCAGGCTTTGCGAGGTTTTGTCGTTCATATAGTCGAGACCGTATACGAGCGACATATCGTAATTATGATGGAGGTGCACCGGTGTGCTGAAGTTGAGGCGCACGCCCTGTTTTGCGGACGAGATCTCCGACTGGCCGCCAAATTCGAAGGTGGGGCCCCAGCTGTAAACCGTTTTAAAACGCTGCATGTACACGTTCACGTCGAGGTCCGTGCCGCCGATGATGCCTTCGCTGCTCCAGCGCAGGCTGGCGTTGTGGTTGTAAGGAGTACCTTCCGGGTCGCCGGGGCGGTCGCCGATGATGCCGGTGGCGGCAGAATCCTTATCCAGGTATTTGCCCGGTTTCAGGATGTAATCGCTGCGCTGCTGGCTGCCGAAGAAGTTGTACATCAGCTCCAGGCGGTTGCGCTGGTCGATGGCGTAACCGATCTTGGCAAAGCCGTTCCATATCTGCGATTCGCCGAGGCTGTACTCGGGAGAGTTCACTGTGCCGTTGGCGTCTTTGTACACGCCCGTCTGTTCGTAATGGCCCGATACCACGAAGTCCCATTTTTTATTGGCGCCGCTGAGCAGCTGGCCTACGGAGAAGCCGCCGGTGTGTTGCGCTTTTACGAGCTGGGTGTTGGCGCCCACGGTCGTTTCGCCATGGAGGCCGGTTTTGCTTTTATCGCCTTTTTTGGTGATGTAGTTGATGAGGCCGCCGTCCGCGCCGTTGCCATAGATGGCGGTGGCGCCTTTGATCACTTCCACGCGTTCGATGGCGGAGGGGTCAATGCTGCGCATGTCGCGGCTGCCGTTGCGCAGGGGCGTGCTTTGCGGGATGCCGTCCACCATTACCAGCACGTTGCGCCCGCGGAGGGTTTGGCCGGTGTTGCTGGTGGAGTTGTCGTTCACGCCAAGACCGGGGACGGTGTTGGCGAGGATGGCGGTGATATTGTTATTGATGCTTTTTTGTGCTTCGATGTCGCGCGGGCTCACGATGGTAACGGAAGAGGGCACCTGGTCCAGCGTTTCTTTTTTGCGGCTGGCGGATACGATCACTTCGCGCAGGTCCGCGGAGGATTTCATGGTAACGTCCTGGATGGAGGTGTCCGCCGAGAAAGCGACGGTTTGTTCCGAGGTGGAGAAGCCGACGCCGGAAAAGCGCAGGAGGTGCGGACCGGCGGGTGCTGTGAGTATGTAGCTGCCGTCGGCATTGGCAACGGTCCCTTTTTTTATGCCCGGGATGCTGACATTGGCAAAGGGCACGGCCTGGCCCTGTTCGTTTCGAACGGTGCCTTTGATAACGCCCTGCCGGGACTGTTGAGCCTGTGCGGAAAGGGAAGTTGCTGCCAGAACGGCGATCGTGATAATGTTCCTCATCTGATATTCTTATACAATAAGTCGGCGCAAAGGTACTTCCGTGCGGGGTGCGTATAATTACGCAAAGCGGAAAATCTATGATCGGATCGGGAAAAACTGCGGTGGCAGCGGGGAGGGGAATGTTACAATGTGTAAGTACTTTAACAGTGTGTTAACAAAATACAACGTTAATGTGATGGTATTACCGTAGAACTACGTTATTTTTGATTAACACTTTAAAAGTTCGGGAACGGGAAGCACCAATCCTATCAAAAAATTCAGATTTCCAACGACTTAAATATATTGACAATCATAAAATAATTCATGGGTAGCATATTTGTGTATATCCATATTCTATGATGGCCCAAACTCTTTATTACCATGTCCTACTGAACGATCGATTCTTAAGATCATGTATTACACCTAGTGAAAGAACGATTTGTTTGCCGGGGCTGACTAACCATCAGCCCCCTTTTTTTGTTCGCTGGTGAAGGTTTTGGGCCGGTCTTCACTTCCCTGATGGGGCCGCCGTTGCGTCGCACTCTTCGGCTTTTTTTTCTTTTTTGAGCGGTGGGGGATGGGGGAGCGGGGTTACTTAATGATAAGTTGCGATTTGTTAATCCGTGAGGAGAGATGTTAACACCTCGCAAAACACCCTCAACAAAAAAAGAGTGCCTATGCAGGCACTCCTTCTATTTTACTGTACTTACTATCTGTATTATACCACCGGTATCTCAGCCACTGCATACGCTTTCTCGTCCAGCTTCTGCTTGGTCTCGGTGAAAGCCTTCAGCGTCAGCTCAATGTCCTCGTCGGAGTGAGCCGCGGTGGGGATCAGGCGGTAAATGATCTGCCCTTTCGGGATCACAGGATACACCACGATGGAGCAGAAAATATTGTAATTCTCACGGAGGTCCAGGCACATGGCGGTGGCTTCCGGAATATCACCCTGCAGGTAGATCGGCGTTACCGGTGAATTGGTACGGCCGATGTTGAACCCTTTATCGCGAAGGCCCTGCTGCAGCTTGTTCACATTGCTCCAGAGCTTTTCCTTCATCTGCGGCTGCTGGCGCATGAGCTGCACGCGCTTCAGGTGCCCGATCACCAGCGGTAAAGGAATGGATTTCGCGAATATCTGCGAGCGCATATTGTAACGCAGGTAATTAATGATCGCCTTTTCACCGCTCATGAACGCGCCGATGGAAGCGCCCGATTTTGCAAAGGTGTTGAACAGCAGGTCGATCTCATCCTGCACGCCCTGTTCTTCGCCGGTACCGGCGCCGGTTTTGCCCATGGTGCCAAAGCCGTGCGCATCGTCCACCATCAGGCGGAACTGGTAGCGGCTCTTCAACGCCACCACCTCGCGCAGCTTGCCCTGGTCGCCGGCCATGCCGAACACGCCCTCGGTGATCACGAGAATGCCGCCGCCGCTCGTTTTGATATATTCTACCGCACGTTTCAGCTGTTTCTCACAGTCTTCGATATCATTGTGCTTGTATACATAACGATGCCCCTGGTGAAGCCGCAACCCGTCTACGATAGACGCATGGCATTCCGCATCGTACACGATCACGTCGCGGCGGTTGCAAATGGCGTCAATGGCGGTCATAATGCCCTGGTAGCCATAGTTCAGCAACACCGTGTCTTCCTTGCCCATGTAGTCGCTCAGCTCTCTTTCCAGCTGCTCGTGGAAACTGGTATTTCCGCTCATCATACGCGCGCCCATAGGGGCGGCCAGACCGTATTCGGCCGCTGCTTTGGCATCCGCGGCCCGCACTTCCGGGTGATTGGCTAACCCCAGGTAGTTGTTAAGGCTCCAAACGATCTTTTCTTTTCCCCGGAACTTCATCCTGGGACCAATCTCGCCTTCCAGCTTGGGGAAAGCGAAGTAACCGTGCGCTCTGTCGGAATGCTCTCCGATAGGGCCCATATGCTTCAGCAGTTTCTCGAATATATCCATATGACTATTAAAATGAAATTAAAAAATCGAGTACAAAGGTATTAAAATATTATTTTTTGTAAACTTAGGTTACTTTTACGGACATTTTTTTCCACGTGATAGAACGGACCTAATAAAGGAACAAATTTAAAGTGTAAATATGAGCCGTATTAAAATTCTGGCCGTCGTTCTGATGATGATGGCGCCGGCGACATTTGGCCAGAAGGCCACTTCGCCGACAACGGGTTTTCCGCCCAGCTATGGAAAAAAAGTGCAAAAAGACGTACCCAGGCCCAAACTCGTAGTGGGTATGGTGGTCGACCAGATGAGGTGGGATTATCTCTACCGTTATTATGACCGTTACACCAACGATGGCTTCAAACGCCTGCTCAACGAAGGTTTCTCCTGCGAAAACACGCTGATCCCCTATACGCCTACCATCACCGCATGCGGCCATACCTGCGTATACACCGGCTCTGTACCCGCTATCCACGGCATTATCGGCAACAACTGGTACAGCCGCCAGCTGCACCGCGGCGTATATTGCACTGAAGACACCAGCGCCGTAGCCGTCGGCGGCAGCGACGAAGCCGGCCGCATGAGCCCGCGCAACATGCTCGCCACCACCGTTACCGACGAACTGCGCCTGGCGACGAACTTCCGCAGCAAAGTGATAGGCGTGGCCATCAAGGACCGCGGCGCCATCCTCCCCGCAGGTCATAGCGCCAATGCCGCTTACTGGTACGACGGTAAAACCGGCAACTTCATGACCAGCAACTACTACATGACCAGTCTTCCCGCATGGGCGCAGGCTTTCAACCGCCTCCGCCTGCCGGCCAAATACCTGAGCAAACCCTGGACTACATTGTATCCCGTAAATACTTACGCGCAAAGCAGCGGTGACGACAAGCCGTATGAAGGCCGCTTCCGCGGTCAGCAGAATTCCGCTTTTCCGCACGAGCTGGCCGGTTCCATGGGCAACACTTTCGGGCTGCTGTCCTCCACTCCCTTCGGAAACACCTTCACCCTGGAGTTTGCCAAACAGGCCGTAGAAGGCGAGCAGCTGGGCAAAGGCCCGGTTACGGACTTCCTCGCGGTGAGCCTTTCCTCTACGGATTATGTCGGCCACCAGCACGGCCCCAACTCCGTTGAAGCGGAAGATACTTACCTGCGCCTGGACAAAGACCTGGGCGAATTCTTCAAATTCCTCGACCAGAAAGTAGGCAAAGGCAACTGGCTGTTCTTCATCACGGCGGACCATGGCGTGGCGCACGTTCCCGGTTTCCTCGAAGAGAACAGGCTGCCGAACGGCCTCTGGAGCGAAAGCGCGATGACGAAAGCGCTCAACGCCGGCATCGAAAAAGAATTCGGCTTCGCAAAAGCGATCATTTCGCACGACAACTACCAGTTCACCCTCGATAACGAAGGGCTGGAAAAAGCCGGCAAGCTCGCCGAGGTCAAAAAATACATCTTCCGCGAAGCCATGAAATGGCCCGGCATCGCCAACGTGGTAGACCTGCACGCGCTGGCCACCACCACGCTCCCCGAACCGCAGAAATTTATGATGACCAACGGTTTCAACGCGCAGCGCAGCGGCGACATCATGGTGATACTGCAGCCGGGCTGGCTGTCCGGCGGAAAAACCGGTACCACTCACGGACTTTGGAACCCTTACGATGCGCACATCCCGCTGGTTTGGATGGGCTGGGGCGTAAAACCCGGCAAAACCAACCGCACCACGCATATGACGGACATTGCGCCTACAGTGGCCGCCCTGCTCCGCATCCAGATGCCGAGCGGCGCCGTGGGCAGCGTGATCGAAGAAGTGACGAAATAAAGATCTGCAAGCATCATAAAAAAAAACCTCTGCCGGGCAAAAAAAACGGCGGAGGTTTTTTGTTTTCAGCCTGTTACGCATGTGTTATATCCGGTAAAAATAATTCGCTTACATTTGGAACATGTCCGCCGTCACCTATCATATTGCAGACAGGATCGCCACTATCACCCTCAACCGACCGGAGAAACGGAACGCGCTGAACGGGGAAGTGGTGAAGGAATTGAGAAGCACGTTCGCCGCGGCCGCCGCGGATGAGAACGTGAAAGTGGTGATACTCGCCGGGAACGGGAAAGCATTTTGCGCCGGCGCCGACCTCGATTACCTGCGGCAATTGCAGGCGAACGACCTGGAAGCCAACCTGGCGGACAGCCGGGAGCTGATGCTGCTGATGCAGGAAATTTACAGCATGGAAAAGGTCGTGATCGCACGGATAGAGGGAGACGCCATTGCCGGCGGCTGCGGGCTGGCTACCATCGCGGATTTGAGCTATGCCGTACCGGAAGCCCGGTTTGGGTACACGGAAGTGAAGATCGGGTTTGTGCCCGCGCTGGTAAGCGTATTTCTCGTCAGGAAAATAGGAGAGGGCCGCGCCCGCGACCTGCTGCTCACCGGCAGGCTGGTACCGGCGGAAAAAGCGGCCGCCTTTGGCCTCATTAACGACACCGTAGCGGCGGACAGGATCCGGGACCATGTGCAGGAGGTCGCCCTGGGCCTTTGTACGGACGCCTCCGCCAACTCGCTCAACATCACCAAAAAACTGATAAGCACAGCGCTGGAGATCCCGCTGACGGAAGCATTGGAATCCGCCGCCCGCGTCAATGCGGAAACGAGGCAGCATCCCGACTGCCGCAAGGGCATCGGGGCATTCCTGGATAAGCTAAAACCGGTCTGGTAAAGGGTTTTAACCTTTTGGCACAGATTTTTCTCAACACCTATGTATTAACTAACATTTATGCTGAAATTGTCACAATTCTGGTTATTGCTCACCGCCTGCATATCAGGCTGGGCGGCACCGCTGCTGGCACAAAGGACCATATCCGACGCAAGGATCGAGTACAAGCTGGAACTGCCTCCCGAGCATCTGCAAATGGAGGCCATGTTCGCCGGCAGCTCCATGGTGCAGTATATCCGCGGGGACCTGAGCAGGATAGATATGAACTTCAACGTGGTGAACTACATCTACCTCATCAATGCGCAAACGGAAAATCTCATTACGCTGATGGACAACCATGGCGACAAATACCTGATCCGCACGGACAAAAAAGCGTATGAGGAAGATATGAAACGGTACGAGGCCACCACTTTCACCGACCAGCCGGAAACCCGCAATATTGCCGGTTTTAAGTGCCGTAAAGCGATCGGGAAGATGGCGGACGGGAAAACCTTCGACGTATATTATACGATGGATATCATGCCTGAAAACCGCTTTTATAACCGCCGTTTCCTGAACCTGAAAGGTATACCGCTGGAATACGAGATCATCATGAAATCGGGCGCAAAAATGAAGGCGGTGGCTACGAAAGTGGACTTAAGTCCCGTGCCGATGTCCACTTTTGACGTGCCGAAAGGTTACCGGGAGATCACGGCGGAAGAGTTGAAGAAGATCAGGGGGTAGGAGGAAAGACATTTCAATGAAGGAGCTGCATCCGGTTGGTGCGGCTCTTTTTTATGCGCATACTGTAAATGCCCGTATCCGTATGTTCGCGATGTGGTCTTCTTGCATGCGGGACCTGTGCGGCTCTTTTTTATGCGCTGCCAATATCCGCATGTTTGTGCCGGCGTCTGCCGCAATAAAAAAGGCCGCCAACGGCAGCCTTTTTCATAAAAAATCTCTTTCAAATTGTACCTTAATTTTTCCCGAAAGGCAATCGCACCTGGAGGTGATGATACTGCATGTCGGCCTGCGGTTGCGGGACCGGCACCTGTACCTTTACGGAATAAGGAAGGATATAGGTAACGTTGCCCTTTTTGTAAGTCATGACCGACTTTACGCTGATGGCATTGTCAGAGCTTAATTTAAAGTCTGAGCTCAATTTGAAGTCATTGTTCAGAAAACCGCTTGTCTTGAACCCTGCGTCAAGGCTCAGATTGGTCTTCGGCATGGCGGTAAGCCGATATTTGACCTCGGTTTTCTTGCCCAGTTTGTCGTCTTTGTTGTCGTTATTGTCCAAATTACCGCCCAGTTCATTGGCCTGCACACGAAGCGCTACTGCGGACAGCAGGCATATCATGATGCAACTCAATGATAACGAATGGATTATGTAATTTAGCTTTTTCATCTTACTGCAAATATACGAAAAAAATATCTATCATAATGGAATCTTAATACAAGGTAACTTTTTATCTTAAAAAAATGTTAAAAAATACACGAGCGGCAAGCGGCCCGTTGTTTGGTGACGGTATCAAAATCTCATATATTTACATCAATGAATCACGACTTCCCATCATTTAACGAGTTTAACGAGGATTTTGAAGATTTGAGGGACCTGCTTCAGCAATTTGAAAATCTAAAGGAGGGGCGCTCGCATTCCTTTCTGGATGAGGACTCTTTCGAACAGATCATCGACTACTATGATGAGCACGACGAGCTTAACAATGCCCTCCAGGCCGTTGAGATCGCCATCGAGCAGTTTCCTTTCTCTTCCGCGCTGCTCCTGAAAAAATCCGCTTTACTGATCGAAACCAAAAAATACCGCGAAGCCCTTGCTTTGCTCGAAAAGGCCGCGTTGCTGGACAGTAACGATATCAACCTCTATATCCTGAAAACGGACGTGTACCTCGCCATGAACCAGCACGAAAAAGCCGCCGCCCTGCTCGAGGAGCAGATCCAGGTGTTTGAAGGGGAGGACCGCGCGGACCTGCTGCTGGAGCTGGCCGACGTGTACGACGACTGGGAAGAGTTCGAAAAAGTGTTCGACTGTCTCAAGCTCCTGCTGGAATTCGATCCCAACAACGAGGAAGCGCTGCACAAGATCTGCTTCTGGACGGAGTTCACCGGTCGCAACGAGGAAAGCATCCGCCTGCATACCAACATCATCAACGAGCATCCCTACAACCAGCTCGCCTGGTTCAACCTGGGCACGGCCTACCAGGGCCTGAAGCTCTACGAAAAAGCCATAGACGCCTATCAGTACGCCGTGGTGATCGACGAAAAGTTCGATTACGCCTACCGCAACATGGGCGACGCATACATCCACCTGCGCAAATACAACGAAGCCATCGAAGTGCTCCAGAAACACCTGGAGATCGCCAAGCCGGAAGACGTCATCTACGAAGCCATCGGCCACTGCTACGAAAAAATGCGCAAGTTCACCCAGGCCCGTTATTATTACCGCAAGGCATCGCATCTCAGCCCGCACGACGACAAGCTGTACCTGAAGATCGCCAAAGCCTACATGACGGAAGAAAGCTGGGAAAACGCCATCAAATCCCTCCAGTCCGCCCTGCGCATCAACAAACACAGCGCGGAATACAATATCACCCTCGGCCAGTGTTATCTTCAGCTGGGCATGGACAAGGAAGCCCTCGTGCAATTCCTCAGCGCGGTGCGCCTCCGGCCCAACAGCGCCCAGGCCTGGAAAGAGTTCATCCGCGGTCTCTATGCCGCCGGCCACGTGGAAGAAGCCCTTACCCAGCTGGAAGCGGCGGAAGCCAAGATCGGCCGCAAACCGGTGTTCCTGTTCTATAAAGCCGTCATCCTCATTGCCATCGGCAAAACGAAGGAAGGGCTGCTGCAGCTGGAAACCGCCCTGCAGCTGCATCCCAGGCAGGTTAAAAAAATGGTCGAGCTGGACCCGTCCATCCTGCAGCATACCGCTGTGGTAGAGCTTATCGCAAGGTACAGGCGTAAGCGTTAAGTCATTTTTTGCCTCAACTATCGTATTACTTCTTATTTTTGCCGCGGTTTTTTATTTTGGGCAACAGAATAAAAAACCGGAAAACCAATCGGATACAGGTAGGCATAACTTTGTATGTAATTTGGTAGGAAATGACCACTTAGAAGAATAAAATCGTGAAAAATGAATTTTAATCTGTCGCAAATTCCTGAAAGAACCAGCCAGCCACGTAGCTTCGGCCTTACCATGGTGATGGACAAAGGGCTCAGTGTTGAAGAAGCGAAAAACTTTTTATCCGCCGCAGCGCCGCATGTAGATATTGTAAAACTCGGCTTCGGAACATCGTTCGTAACGCCAAACCTCCGCAAGAAGATCGAGCTGTACCAGTCGGCCAACATCCCTGTATACTTCGGCGGCACCCTCTTTGAAGCGTTCCTGATCAGGAACAAGTTTGACGAATATGTAAAAGTGATAAAGGACTTCGGCATTTCCTGGATGGAAGTGTCCGACGGCTCCATTACCATACCGCACGCGGAAAAATGCGGCTACATTGAAAAGCTCACCCAGCACGGCACTGTATTGAGCGAAGTTGGCTCCAAAGATGCGGAGCACATCATTCCCCCTTACAAATGGATCGAGCTGATGCGCGCGGAACTTTCCGCCGGCGCGTCGTACGTGATCGCGGAAGCGCGCGAAGGCGGCAACGTGGGCATTTACCGCGGCACCGGCGAAGTACGCGAAGGCCTGGTGCAGGAGATACTCACGCAGATACCCGCCGAAAAGATCATCTGGGAAGCGCCGCAGAAAGACCAGCAATTGTATTTCCTCGAGCTGGTAGGCTGCAACGCCAACCTCGGCAACCTCGCGCCGAACGAAGTGATACCGCTGGAAGCCATGCGCGTCGGGCTTCGCGGGGATACCTTCCACCTTTTCCTCGACAAAGAATAACTTTTTATACAAGGATTGCCGGCTGCCGGCAATCCTTTCATTTTTGCAATCCAGCTTACCGTGCGTTTATTCGGCCTCATCGGTTTCCCGCTTTCCCATTCCTTCAGCAAGGGCTTTTTTGCCGACAAGTTCAGCAAAGAAAATATCAGCGGATGCGCGTACGAAAATTTTCCCATCCCTTCCATCGAAGCGTTTCCCGGCCTGTGGGCCAGTTATGAAGAACTGGAAGGCCTCAACGTCACCATTCCTTACAAACAGGCCGTGATCCCGTACCTCGACGAGCTGAGCGACGCCGCTAAAGCCATCGGTGCGGTGAACTGCATCCGCAGAAAGAATGGGAAACTGACCGGTAACAACACGGACGTGATCGGCTTCAGCCGCTCTCTGCAGCCGCTGCTGCAGCCGCATCATACCAAAGCCCTCATACTCGGCACCGGCGGCGCGGCCAAAGCCGTAAAATATTCGCTCGCGCAGCTCGGCATCGCCTTCAGCGAAGTGAGCCGCAGCGGCCCGCTTACCTATGATGCGCTGAACGAGCCCATGATGAAGGAACATACGCTGATCGTGAACACCACGCCGCTCGGCATGTACCCCAATGAGCTTGACGCGCCGCCTATCCCGTACGAATACACGGGCGCGCAGCATCTTTTTTATGACCTCATCTATAACCCGGCTGAAACGCAGTTCATGAAAAACGGCGCGGCACAGGGCGCGGCAGTGAAGAACGGGCATGAAATGCTGGTGCTGCAGGC
>CBINIO010000061.1:0-12750 GCA_966250725.1 uncultured Chitinophaga sp. | reverse complement strand
TTGTAGGAAAAGATCACCTCGCCGCGCTCGTTGATATAGTTCACATCGCCGAACACGAGGTCGCACTGTTCCTTTTCAAAGGTCTTCACCACTTCTTCCAGCGTATGCGGCAGCAGGCGATCGTCCGCGTTGATGTAACAGAGATATTCGCCGGTGGCTTTTTCAAAACCTTTGCGCAGCGCGTCGTACATGCCTTCGTCCTTTTCGGAGATCACCACGTCTATCAGCCCGCGGTGTTGGTTCACGATCTCCATCGTCCTGTCCGTGCTGGCGCCGTCGGCCACGATGATCTCGAAATTGCGGTAACGCTGCTGAAAGATGCTGTCCAGCGTTTCCTGGATGTATTCCTGCCCGTTGTAAACGGGTATTACGATTGAAACCAATGCTGACATATGTATGGGTTAATGGGTAATGGTCCTGAATTTTTTGATCACCGCGGGGTTGCCCGCCACGATGGCGTATTCCGGCACGTCCTTCGTTACCACCGCGCCTGCGGCGATAATGGCGTGCGAGCCGATGCGGATGCCGGGAAGAATGATCACGCGCGTGCCGATCCATACGTCGTTGCCGATCACTACGGGCCGGCGCGGCGTGTTGCCCTGCTCGCGCATGGGAATGTCCGTGCGTTCGAAGTTGTGCCCGCCGGAAAGAATCGTCACTTCCGGGCCGAACATCACATCGTCGCCGATGATGGTGTCGTTCCCGATCCAGCAGTCCACGTTCAGCCCGGTGTAATTGCCGATCACCACGTTGGCGCCGCTGCCAAAACGCACATTGCGGCTAACCTTGATGTTCTTGCCCGCGCTAAGGAATATTTTCGAGGCCAGCCAGGTGCGGAAGGGCAGGGCGATCACGCCCAGCGGCCGCGGGGGGTCGGGCAGCCAGCTGGCGATGCTGTAGTAGAGGTACAGCAAAAAACTTTTGTAAAGGGAGGTGTTGGATCGCCGGAGAAAATACAGCGGGTTGTCGCGGTACATTTTTACCTTGCCCGTTTTGGCGTCTACTTTTTCCCGGAATAATTGTTCTGTCGTCATATGTTTCAAAAGTTTAGGCATGGGCGGGGAGACCGTATGTTTCGTCCGCTTCTTCCTCTTCCATCACGAGCCCGTAATAATTGTTCATGATGATCGCGGCCAGCCCCGGTATGTACAATCGCAAATGCTGGAAGGGCGAGAACAGGAAGGTCCAGATCAGCCCGATGAAGATCAGCACCAGCACGGGGTACAGCGCCAGCTCCTGCCCGTTGCGGATGATGTACAGCCCCATTTTCACGATCATCCAGAACAGGAACAGTACGGCGAGAAAACCGCCGATGCCGTAGTTCACCCAGGCCCCCATGAGCACGGAATGGCTCGGCACGAGGTGCATGTCCTGCCGCGCGCGGTTCTCGTCGAGGTTTTCATTGTGGTACATCAGCAGTATCATGTAGTATTTGAGCGATTTGTCCTCCGCCCAGCTGCCGTGACCGAACAGGGGTTTGTCCGCGATGGCCGCGCCCGCGGCGAAGGTTTCCGCGCGGCCGGTAGCCAGCAGCTCCAGCGGGTTGTAAGGGTTGGCGAGCCGCCCGATCTGCTTGCGCGAGTGTTCCCCGCCGATCTCCCCGTCCAGCACGGAACGCACATAGAGCATATACGCGCCCTGGAACAGCGCGGCGGCCAGCAGGGCGAACAGCACGATCTTCTGCCCGGAAATGCGCACGTTGTTGTTCATAAAATAGGTGATCACCGCGCCGATAAAAGATATCACGCCGGTGGAGCGGCTGTCGAACGCGAAGCAGAGCAGGCTGCAGCCGATCAGCACGGCCAGCACGAGCTTCATTTCGCCGCGCTTGTACAGGTGGTACAGCACCAGGTACATCGCCATGGTGAGGATGGGCGCGATCTTGAACTTGAAATAGCTCATGTCCGAATCCACGATGTCGTCCGTGTAAATGATGTTCTTGATCATGGTCATGAACAGGAAGAAGAGGATAGTGGACGTGTCGTTGAGCGTTTTGAAGAGCACGACGAAAGACAGCAGGGCGATGATGGTGGCGGCGGCGCCGCGCAGGTAGTTCTGCGGCGTGTTGTGCACCACCAGCAGGTCCGTTACCATTTGGAAAAAAAGCAGCACCAGCAGGGCAACGAGTATCTTCCGCAGATACGGGTACGTTTTAAGATCGTCCGGCCTGAAGGTGAAGGGCGCGGCCAATACCACCAGGAGCTCGCTGAGCCAGAGCTGGCCCACGAGGTTCACCTTGATGGTGCTGAGCATGGTGTACAGGAACACGCCTGCTTTTTTGATCGTCATTCTCCTGCCATTTGATGGGTGACCACCGGCGCTTTCCGCGCGGCGAATTCAAGTATCTGCTGCAAGCGGCGGCTATTTACGCCGGCGCTGTACTCTTTCATAAAATCTTCCCGCAGCAGCCCGCCCAGCTGGCCCTTCCCGGAAAACGTGCGTACCGCTTTACGAAAGGAGGCGGGCGTGTTCGCCACGATAAAATGATCGCTTTCCACGCCTTCCACGCCTTTGGAAGTGCCGATCACGGGTGTGCCGAGCGCCATCGCTTCAAGGCATTTGAGCCGCGTGCCGCTGCCGTGCAGCAGGGGGATGAGCACACCGGAAGCCTGCGCGATGTATGGTTTGATGTCGGGCACTTTGCCGATGGCTTTAATGTTTTTCCATTCTGCGGCGCCTTTCAGCTGCTGCAGCGCTTCGGTGGAATGCCTGCCCACCAGCCACAGCTCGAACCTTTCGGCCAGCTCGTCGTTCCACACCTGTTCCACCAGCCATTTCAGCCCCTCGTAATTCATGTACATGGAAAAGTTGGCCGTCATGGCGAGCAGGCGCGGGTTCCTTTCTTCCTGCAGGGCGTAATCGTTTTCGTCGAGGAAGTTGGGCACCACGAATATTTTTCCCGGGTCGATGAAAGCCGCATGGTATTTTTTGTCCGGCTGGCTGACGGTCATCACGGCCGCCGCCTGCGGGAAAAAACGTTGTTCATGCGTTTTTTCGAGGTTTACCAGCTGATTGCGGCGCATACGCTGCATGAGGCCATGGGCGGGCTTTTGCCTGGTGTGCTCGGCCTGCGCGTTGTGCGTGCCGAGTATCACTGGAATGCGCGCGGCGCTGAACCAGCGGATATACTGGCCTACAAAACCGTAATCGAGTATGGCCACGTCTATCTGCGTATCGCCGCAGATCTCCGCGAACAGGCGGAGCACGGAAGGCTGCTGCCGGAAGTAGAATTTCCCCGTCAGCCTGTCCGCCACCGTCAGCGGCGAAGGGTTGTGCGGGTAGAAGGTGACGCCCGGAATGGCGTACTCGCGCAGGTCGGCGTTCTCCTTGTTGCCGATAATGGCGTGCACGTTGTGTCCCAGCGCCGCCAGCGCTTTGAGCAGGTAACCGCTGCGGAGCTTTTCGCCGCCGTTTTGCGGGAAGGGTGATATGGTGGTGAAAAATAAAATGTTCATCGTCAGTTTGCGTTTAATACCGGGCTTTTCCGGGTGATCTTCGCCAATGCTTTTCCCATCATGTCCGTCAGCTTCTGCAATTCGTAAGGCGACAGGCCGAAGAAACGGATCATCAGCCCCAGCGTGCATACAGCAAGACAGCCGGTAGCCAGCAGGCGGGCAAATCCTTCGTTCATCAGGAAAGAAGGCAGCAGCGCCACGCCCGCGGCGATGCTCACGGGCAGCAGCGAATGCCACACCACGTTCACGAGGAAGCTGCGCACCGGTATGCCGGTCAGCTTTTTGGCGGCCAGCATGCGGTAAGCCGCAATGGCACATTCGATCAGCAGGCTCAGCGTAAGCACGGCGGCGGGAGGGAAGCCCGCGCGCAGCAGCAAATAAGCTCCCGGGATGTTGAGCAGCAGCAGGCCGAAAAGCACCAGCTGGAAAGTTTTGATGCGGCCCACCGCCTGCACGGCCATTTGCAGCCCGCCGGAAAGCTGGTACACGAGCGATCCCGCGATGATCAGGCGGCAGAACGCGACGGTGTGCTCCGGGTAATTCTTTAACCAGATATGAAGGATGTAAGGCATTTCGATAATGGCCGGTATGGCAAAAAAGCTCAGCAGGTAGAACGCGAATTTGCAGGCCATCAGGCTGAGCATCGCCATGCGTTCGCGGTTGCCGCTGCCTTCGCTTTTTAACAGCTGCGGGTTGAGCGCCTGCAGCATGGTGACCGCGAAATAGCTGAGCTGCGCGTTCACCTGGTTGGCGATGGCGAAAGCCGCGTTGATGACGGTGCCAAAAAATACGTTGAGCACCATGGCGATGCCCTGCGTTTTGGCGATCACGCCGGAAGCGCCCACCATGGCCCAGCCGGAGTAGGCGAACATTTCCTTCAGCAGCCCGCGGTCGAAATATTTTATGCTCACGCGGCTCTCCGGGTAACGGGCGGTGCAGTAGCTCCATTTAAAAAGCAGCAGCGCCACCAGCAGCAGGGCGAGACCGGCGGAATAGAACACCAATTTGTCTCCCTCCATGTACGCCAGGCTCACCGCCAGCCCCAGCTTTACGAACGATTCCGCGATGCCGAGCACGGCAAGCAGCAGCATGTTCTCATGCGTGTTGATCATGGCGTCGTACGGCACGGACACGATGGTGAAGAACGCGCTGGCCGTCATGAAGTGGAAGATGGTGCGCGCCGCCGCCAGCCTGTCCGCCGGGATGGCCGAACAGGTATACGCCTGATAACTCCAGCAATCCGACTACGATAATGCTTATGAGAAGGTGCAGCCAGATGCCGGAGTTAAATGCTTTTTTGAGCTGCAGCAGGTCGCCGGAGCCGAGGAAAAACGACATGTACCGTTGTGTGCTGAGCGTCATGGAGCTGTTCAGGAAACTGAGCATGGCCACAATGCCCGCCACCAGGTTGAATATCCCGTAATCCACGGCGCCCAGCCCGTTCAACACGAGGCGCGTGGCGTACAATGCGATGAGCATCGTTACCAGCATTTTCCCGTACAGGAACCCCGTATTTAAAACTACTCTGTTTGCTGCCTGCATATCCTAACCCATCATGTGTTCAAATTGTGCAATGTCTTTTTTGCGGAACAGCTCCACGTCGCCCGCCACCATTTCGCGCACCAGCTCCTGGAGGTCGTATTTCGGTTCCCAGCCCAGTTTGGTCTTTGATTTGGTGGGGTCGCCGATGAGCAGGTCCACTTCGGTGGGACGGAAATATTTCGGGTCTACCGCCACTACTTCCTTGCCGACCGGCAGAATGTAATCCTTGTTGCGGCAGGCGGTCACCACGGCGGTCTCGTTCACGCCTTCGCCGGTAAATTCCAGCTCGATGCCGAGTTCATTGAAGGTCATGCGCACAAAGTCGCGCACGCGGGTGGTGATGCCGGTGGCGATCACGTAATCGTCCGGCTGGTCCTGCTGGAGGATGCGCCACATGGCTTCCACGTAATCTTTGGCATGGCCCCAGTCGCGCTGCGCGTCGAGGTTGCCGAGGTATAATTTGTCCTGCAGGCCCAGCACGATGGCGGCGGCCGCGCGGGTGATCTTGCGGGTCACGAAGGTTTCGCCGCGCAGCGGGCTTTCGTGGTTGAAAAGGATGCCGTTGCAGGCGTACATGCCGTATGCTTCGCGGTAGTTCACGGTGATCCAGTAGGCGTAGAGCTTGGCTACGGCATAAGGGCTGCGGGGGTAGAAGGGCGTGGTCTCGCGCTGCGGCACTTCCTGCACGAGGCCGTACAGCTCGGAAGTGCTGGCCTGGTATACGCGGCATTTCTGTTCCATCTTCAGGATGCGCAGTGCTTCAAGAATGCGCAGGGTGCCGATGCCGTCCGCGTTGGCGGTGTATTCAGGGGTGTCGAAGCTCACGCGCACATGGCTCATGGCGGCGAGGTTGTAGATCTCGTCCGGCTGCGTTTCCTGGATGATGCGGATGAGGTTGGTGCTGTCGGTCATGTCGCCGTAATGAAGACGGAAACGTACGTCTTCGCTGTGCGGGTCCTGGTACAGGTGATCGATCCTTTCGGTGTTGATGAGGGACGCGCGGCGTTTGATGCCGTGCACCATGTATCCTTTTTCGAGCAGCAGCTCGGCGAGGTAAGCGCCGTCCTGCCCGTTCACACCGGTTATTAAAGCTGTTTTCATGGTCATGTTGTCGTTTTAGTTTTTTTATATCGCGTTGATGAGTGAGAATTGTTTTTTGACAAAATCGCTGTAGGCGAGGTGGATGCCGCTTTCCAGGTCCATGCTGTGTTTCCAGCCAAGACTATGCAGGCGGCTAACGTCCAGCAGCTTGCGGGGCGTGCCGTCGGGTTTGGAGGGGTCGAAAAGGATGTCGCCTTCGTAATGCGTCACCGTTTTGATGGTCTCCGCCAGCTCGCGGATGCTGAGATCTTCGCCGGTGCCCACGTTGATGGTTTCCGCGCCATCGTAATGATGCATGAGGTATACGCAGGCGTCCGCAAGGTCGTCCGCGTAGAGAAACTCGCGGCGCGGGGTGCCGCTGCCCCAGACGGTCACGGAAGGTTTGTTTGTTTCGCGCGCTTCGTGAAAACGCCGGATGAGGGCGGGCAGCACATGCGAATTTTCAGGATGGTAATTGTCGCCGATGCCGTAAAGATTGGTGGGCATTACGCTGATGAAGTTGCTGCCGTACTGCTGGCGGTAGGCTTCGCAGAGCTTGATGCCGGCGATCTTGGCGATGGCGTATGGTTCGTTGGTGGCTTCCAGCGGGCCGGTGAGCAGGCTGCTTTCCGCGATGGGCTGCGGCGCCAGGCGCGGGTAAATACAGGAACTGCCGAGGAACATCAGTTTGCTCACCCTGTTTTCATGCGCCGCGTGCAATACGTTGGCGGCGATCATCAGGTTGTCGTACAGGAATTCCGCGCGGTAGGTATTGTTCGCGTGGATGCCGCCCACTTTGGCGGCGGCGAGAAATACGTAGTCGGGCCGCTCGGCCTGGAAAAATTCGTTCACGGCCTGCTGGTTGCGGAGGTCCAGCTCGCCGGAAGTGCGCAGCAGCAGGTTCTGGTAGCCGAGGGAAACGAGTTTTCTTTTGATTGCGCCGCCCACCATTCCGCGGTGACCGGCGATATAGATCTTGTCCGTGAGTTGCATCCGTTTGTATTTGTCTTTTTTAAAGCCGGATGGAATCTTGCATGAAGCTGCTCGGTTGCATCCGTTCGTTTTTTGTTTTTTATAATAGTTCGGGGCGGTTTTCCTTGACCCACTGGTGCAGCTGCTTTACATCCTGGCCTTTGCCTTTCTGCATCACGAGAATGGCCCCGGGCGTATCCACCACCACCATGTTCTCGACTCCCACCAGCGCCACCAGCTTGTCTTTGCCGATCACCATACTGGTGTCGGGATTGCTGTTGATGAACACGGCCTGCTCGTTGTTGTACCGGTAATGCTGCGCCAGCGCTTCGGTCAGGGCTTCGTAGCTGCCCACGTCGCTCCATTCCATATCGCTGGGCACCACTTTCACGCGGCCGCTTTTTTCCATGACGGCATAGTCGATGCTGTCCGAAGGGATGGCCTGCATTTTTTCCAGGGAAAGTTTGCCCGTCTCCAGCCATTCGTTGGCGGCTACGGCCGCCGCGGCGTAAATGTCCGGCGCATATTGCTCCAGCTCTTCCAGCATTACGGCGGCGCGCGCGCAGAAGATGCCGCTGTTCCAGAGGTAACCGCCGCTTTGGAGCATCTCTTCGGCTTTGGCCGCATCGGGTTTTTCCACGAAACGCACTACGTCGTTGCCTTCATGCTGGATGTAGCCGTAGCCGGTTTCGGGGTAGGCGGGCTGCAGGCCGATGGTGACGAGGTAGTCCTGCATGGCGAGGGTGTATGCGGCACGGATGGTTTCTTCGTACCGTTCGGGCGTACCAATGAGATGATCGGCCGGCGTAATGAGCAGTATTTCTTCGGGGTCCGCCACAAAGGCGGCCAGCGCGATGGCCGCAGCGGTGTTACGGCCGACAGGTTCCGCTAGTATGGCGGGCGTTTCGGCGCCCGCGGCGGTTAGTTGTGCGATGATGTCGGCGGCCTGCGCTTCGTTGACGATGGCCGTAACGCCCGTGCAGGCGAATGTATTGCGGAGCCGTGTGATCTGCAGCAGGCTTAGCCCGTCGAAGAGCGGCAGCAGCTGCTTTGGCGTGCGGCGGTTGGAAAGTGGCCAGAGGCGCGTGCCCGCGCCGCCGCATAACAGGATATGGTGCATGCTTTTGCTGAATTGTTTTTGGTGATTGTCAAATGGCTGGTACCATCATTACTTCGTCCGCCGCTACATTGGCGACGATGTTGTAGCCGAGACTGCTCAGCACGGCCTTTACGCGGTTCTTGCCCAGCTCGATGATGCGCCCGCGCTGGTGCATCAGCGGCCCCGCGGTCACTTCCACCAGGTCGTTGTGATGCAGCGGGAACTTTTCGAGCGACACGTCCTTGTAATCGCGCAGGAAACGCTGGATCAGGGCAATCTCATGATCGGGGATAAGCGCGGGTTTGCCCAGCCAGTACACGAAGTTGATGATGCCTTCCGTTTCGCGCACCAGCGGCTTTTTGCTTTCGGGCACGCGCACAAAAACGTAAGAGGAGAAAAGGGGCTCTTCCACTACTTTGCGCCGGTCGCTCCATTGACGGGCCACCTGGTTGAGCGGGCAATAATTTTCGATCTGCTTTTTTTCGAGGTTGGCGGCTACTTTCTTTTCCCAGCGCGGTTTGGTATAAACGGCGTACCAGGAATTCGTTTCATGTTGCATACGGTTAATTTTTTTCTGGTTAACGGATCTTCTGTCGGTTTCTCTTTCGGTTTTCATAAAGCGGAACGTTAAAGGCGGGTTGGTAAGTTGGGCATGGCTTCGCCACCTCAGTCACATGGACTGCCAGTTTCCTATTCGGTTTTTCAATAATTGTTTTACACGTTTAATATGTTCCGGCGCAGGCAGGCCGGGTGGTAGCCCGGCTCGCCATTGCTCTTATATTATACTTTGAAAATGTTCCGGATAAAACGTTTTTTCTGCTGCTGTTTGTTCAGGTCTTCCACGTAACCATAGCCGTAGCCGTGGGTATTCACGCCACGCGGCTTCACGCCGTTGAACACGATGTTCACCTTGCCGGCCTCGCGGTTGCGGTACAGCTCGTCGATCATCTTCAGGTGCAGCCTCGGCGTTACGTGCTGTCTTACCACGTACAGCGTGGCGTCGGTGAACGGGGCCAGCAGCCGCGCGTCCGTTACGATGCCAACCGGCGCGGTGTCGATGATCACGTAGTCGAACATGGTTTTGAGGCTGGTGAGCATTTCCTGCAAACGGCCGCTCAGTATCAGCTCCGTCGGGTTCGGCGGTATTACGCCGGCGGGGAGTATGAACAGGTGGTCGTTGCCGGGCACGGGGCGCAGCATTTCCGGCAGCCCCGTTTTGCCCACGAGGAAGTTCGTGATGCCCGGCTCACGCGGGATGCCCAGCATTTTGCTGATCATCGGCTTGCGCAGGTCAAATTCCAGCAGCACCACTTTTTTGCGGATCAGCGAAAGGCTGATCGCCAGGTTGATGGAAATAAAGCTCTTGCCTTCCCCGGAAATAGAAGAGGTAATGAGCAATGTTTTATTATCGCCGTTCAGGCCGAGATAAGAGAGCGAGGTCCTGAGCGAACGGAACTGTTCCGCCACCAGGCTGCGTTTGCCGTCGGCTATCACTACGGATTCCTTGTTGTCGTCGTGCATGATCTCCGCCACGATCGGCGCGTCGGTCGCTTTTTCAATATCGGCGCGCTGTTCGATCTCGCGGTTCATCAGGTCCTTGATGGTAATAATGCCCGCTACGAAAGCCACGCCCAGGCCGATGGCGAGGGCCAGCACGGTCATGCGTTTGGGGCTGAAGGGCAGGGCGGCGGCCTGCGCGGCGTCAACCACTCGGCTGTCGGATATCGCGGCGGCGTAGGCCAGCGCTGTTTCTTCCCGCTTTTGCAGCAGGAAGGTGTAGATGTTGTTCTTGATGATCTGTTGCCGGCTCACTTCCAGCAGCGCCCTTTCTTTGCCCGGAACGCTGTGCAGCATGCCCATAAAGCGGCCGTTGGCGGTTTCGAGCTTTTCCTTTCCGGCTTCCAGGTTGGCGCGCAGGCTGTGGATGTTTTCCAGCACGGCGGGTTTCAGCTTCGCGATCTGCCGGTCCAGCGCGGTCAGCACGGGACTGTTCTCGGCGGTGGTCTTCCGCAGCTTCACCCGTTCCATCTGCGCTTCGTTCAGCCTGGCGATCAGCTCCAGCAGCACGGGGTCGGTAAGACCGAGCGTGGCGGGCACTACGCTCTCGCCTTCGGTTTTGCCGCTCACATATTTTTCGATGCTTTCCAGTACGGACAGCTGCATGTTGGCCTCGTTCAGCTTCGCGTCGTTTTCCTGCACGCTGGCGAGGAACATCTTGCTTTGTTCGCTGATGTCCACGATGCCGGCGGCGGTCTTGAAACGTTCCACATCCCTTTCCACCTGGTTCAGCTCTTTGGTCACGATACGCAGGCGTTCTTCCACGAAGCTCATGGTGCTGGCGGCCACGCGGTTCTTGTCCTCGATGGCGGCATTATTATACACGCGTATCAGTTCGTTCACCACGGCTTCGCCGCGGGCGGGGCTCACGTCGCTGTAATCCAGCTTGATCACCGTCGCCATTTTTGAAACGGGCGATACCTGCAGGTTGTTCAGCAGGTTTTGCGCGGTCTTTTTTTCACCGCTGATCTGTAAATAAAGACGGTGTTTGGGAACATGCGTGCCGGGCCTGGGTTTTATCACCATGCGGCCCCAGCGGGTGCTGACGGTGTCGAACACCGGGAAGGCGGTATGGTCCAGCAGCACGGTGCGGCGGGCGGAATCGTAATGCACGTCCACTTTTTCCGCGGGGCCTTCGGGTATTTTTTCCGGTTCGAGGAAAATAAATTCGAGCGGGGCGTATTTATAGCTGAGCACATCGCGCAGCTGGCCTTCTTCATACATTTCGCCGTACAGCTGCAGGTTGCGCGCCACCTGTCCCGCGAGCGTGCGGGAGCTGAGTATCTGCATCTCGTTCTCGATGTTCTTGTCCGAGCCAAAAAGATCGAGGCTCGCCAGCAGGTCCTGCTCGCCGCCGAGCTGCTTGGATTCTTCCTTTACGAGCAGGGTGGAGGATATTTTGTAAACGGGGGGGGCGTAGCGCAGGTACGCAAAGGCGGCCGCCACGGCAACAATGATGGCGATCACGAACAGCGGCCAGTGCGACAAATAACGGTACCTGATGAGCGCCAGCAGGTCTACCTGCTCCTGCGGCTGCATGCGTTTCTGAATGCCGGGTTGCTGGCCGTTGGGCCTTGTGATATGCACATTGTTGTTGTTCATGTCTCTCGCATTAATTGTTCACAACAAGCCTGTCCACCAGGATCACGACGAGGCTCAGGGCGCTCAGCACGATCGGCACTACCGTATTGGCTTTGCTGGTGGTGGCTACTTTCGCTTTGGAGGGTTCTACATAGACGATATCGTTCGGCTTCAGGTAAAAGAACGGGGAGCCCAGCGAGGCCGCATCGTTGAGATTCAGCCTGTGGGTGCTGCGCACGCCGTCCTGCTCGCGGATCAGCAATACATTGTCTTTTTTGCCGTAGATGGTGATGTCGCCGGCCATGCCCAATGCTTCGAGGATGGATATCTTTTCGCTGGACACGTTCACGACCGTGGGGCGCGCCACTTCGCCGAGCACCGTTACGCGGTAGTTCAGGAAGCGGATGCTCACCACCGGGTCCACCAGCAGCTTGCGGTCCGTGAGCTGCTGACGGATGGTGTCCGTCAGCGCGGATTTGGTGAGCCCTTCCGCTTTGATGCGGCCCAGCACGGGGAAGCTGATCATGCCTTCCTGGTTTACGAGATAACCGGCCACGGGATTGCCGGTGCCGGGCTGCACGGCTACGTTGCCCACTGCTGAAGGAGCGGCGCCGGGCGAATACGTGTTGGGCAGGTTGTACATCATCGCTTCCTGCGGGTTCATCGCGCTTACGTTGATCTGCAGGATGTCGTTCTTCTGTATCACCGGCTCGAAGTTCACCTTTACGGCGGCGAGCGTGGTGTCGTTCAGATTATTGAAGTAGGCGGCTTTCTTCGTGTTGACGCAGGAGGCGAACAAACAGCCCATCAGGGCGCATAACAAGGTCGTTCTAAAGTATGGTTTCGGTCTTTCTCGCATCTGATCTGGTTTTGTAAAACGTGTGATATGGTCACATCGCAAAACTACTTCAGACGGATTTTTTCTACACTACTCACTATAGTATTAATCGGTGAACATGCGGAGATCGCGTTACTCATTAAAGTAGCGGGTCAATGCAGGCTGTTGCTCCATATCTTCGAGATCAGCTCGCTTTTGGACGCCACGTTGAGTTTCTGGTAAATTTTTTTTAAATGCTGGTTGACGGTGAACACCGTCACAAAGAGCTTTTCAGCCATTTCTTTGTAAGTGTAGCCTTCTTTGAGAAGATGCAGCAATTCGTATTCGCGTTTGGTAAGCTTGTCCCTGACTTCTTCCAGCGGATCTTTGCTGACGTGGTCTATCAGCAGGTGCGCGGCTTTGGGGGAAAGGGTGCCGCCCTGGTTGATGGCGTCGAGGATGGAATGATATATTTCCATCAGGCGGCTGGTTTTGATGATATAACCTGCCGCGCCTTTCATGATGGATTCGATGACGTACTGTTTGCCGTCGTGACCGGACAACACGATGATCTTTGCGTCCGGGTAAATGCGCTTTAATTCTTCCATGCCCGAAATGCCCGATTCGCCGGGCAGTGAGATGTCGAG
>CBINIO010000060.1:0-12849 GCA_966250725.1 uncultured Chitinophaga sp. | reverse complement strand
TTTAGCATAAGAGGATGTTCGACGAGTAAAGAAATTGTGGAATCAGGCGCTCGGATCATTCAAGTGTTAACGGTCCGGGCAGTGGGGTGATAGCTGCTGCCCGGCAAATCAAATGTATGATCGAATCCCGAATCGTGGCAGATAAGCGCGCCGCCGATTTGATCCGGCAACTGTCCGCGCGTTACGGGCCGCTCGCATTCCATATCCACGAAGGCGACGATGGCTTGACCGCGAAATGCGTTCCGGCATGCAGCGGTTTCTCAGTGGAAGGAGGCGGGGCGTATCTCGGCGAAGTGGAGGATTGCCCGTGTTACCTGTATTCGGAAGAACGCGGCCGTTACCGCCGTTCCCTGTATATGCTCCGCGCCGGCAAAGGCGCTTCGGCGGCTTCGCCGGACAAGGCGCTGTTCAGGGTGGATACGGCGCTGCTGCCCGCGGAAAGCGCGGCGAACGTACGGATGTTCAGCTACCTGTTCGGGTACCGGGACAGCTGGGGCTGAGGATTTTGGCGTACCTTGCGCCCTTCAGCAAAAAGATCAAAAAGATGGACGGACAATACCGTAAAGACATTTACCCCGGTCTGGAAGTGGGCATTATCCTGAAAAAGGACCAGCGTAGCGGCAAAAAGACGTATGGGATTGTAAAGGATCTGCTCACCTCCGCGGCCTGGCATTCCCGCGGCATCAAAGTGCGGCTGGAAGACGGGCAGATCGGGCGGGTGGCCGAAATTATCGGGTAAACGGAAACTGATTATCTTTCATTGTTCTGTAACCGGGAAACCGTCAGTATGCTGGCGGTTTTTTCATTTTTTGGGGCCCACAGGCACAACAATTGCAGGTGCATTCCTATGAACACATTCCAGATCACATACAGCAACATGAACATTCCCGTGTACAGGGAAGAAGAAGACCTCTACGTGGTGACCCTCCCGGGGAAAACGCTCTACCTTTTGCGGAAAGAAGATAACGAAGGCGCATCGCACTGGTTTGAAGAAGGGGCCGATAATGAGACCCCTGAAACCCTGGAGATCGGTATCGCCATCGAGCGGGCGGTGATGAGTTTTGCCGACGGCGGGAAATAATTATTTTGTGTAACCAAAAGGTTTCATTTATATTTGCAGCGGAGGGTTGCCAAATAATCCTTGCCAATCATGAGAAGGGACGTATTCCAGGCCATTGCCGACCCCACCCGGAGGGAGATCATCCACCTGCTGGCGGCGAAGCCGCTTAACCTCAACGCGGTGGCGGAAAACTTCGACATCAGCAGGCCGGCCGTGTCCAAACACATCCGCATCCTTACGGAATGCGGGCTGGTAGCCATCAGGCAGCAGGGGCGGGAACGCTTCTGCCATGCGGAATTGCAGGCGCTGAAACAGGTGTCTGACTGGACGGATCAGTACCGCGTTTTCTGGAACAAAAAGCTGGATGCGCTGGGCGCTTTTCTGGAAAAAGAAACCGCCGTTCCCCGTAAAAAGAAAAAGTAACCCGCAAATTAAATCCGCTCATATGAAACATGAACCGCTCGTAGTGGAACGCATCTATAACGCGCCGCCAGACAGGGTTTGGGAAGCCATTACCGACCGTGACAAAATGAAGGAATGGTATTTCGACCTCTCCGATTTCATGCCTGAAGTGGGTTTTGAGTTCTCATTCCCGGGTCAGGGGCACGACGGCAAGAACTTTATCCATCTTTGCACCGTTACGGAAGTTATCCCCGGTAAAAAGCTCGTGCATACCTGGAAGTACAAGGAATACCCGGGCGAGTCCGTGCTTACCTGGGAGCTGTTCCCCGAAGGCGACGGCACCCGCGTGAAGCTGACGCATGCCGGGCTGGAAACGTTCCCGCAGAACGATCCGAACTTCTCCCGCAACAGCTTTACCGGCGGCTGGAACGAACTGCTGGGCAAGTACCTGAAAGAATTTGTGGAAAGATAAACGGCCGCGTGTTTACGCAGTAAACGCGCTGTCCCGCGTAAGGTCATAACATAAATTCTGCAGCTGGTGCAGGTGAAGAAGCGGCCTCCCGTAAGGGATCACGCCGCCGGCGGAAACAGCCACCGGTTGAAAAGCTCCGCCGGTTTCGCGGATATGCACACTGTCCTTATGCGAATATTTGAAAGTATAAATGCCCGGGTCTTCGCCATATTCTTTTTCTCCCTGAATAAACCCGAACTGCAGCAGGTGGTCCGCCTCCAGCGCAACGGGATGCACTTTCTCCAGCGGCAGGCGGCTGCGCGGCAGCCCTGAATTGTAGATATGTCCTTCCAGGACGCCTTCCACCCGGAAGAGCGTTTCGATCATGTTGTAATCGTAATACCAGACCCAATTGCCGATGCGGATATCTGTTTCGTCCATCATAACGGGTGCAAATTATACGGCTCTTTATTTCGTATGCCCGGTACCGTTATCGCCGTGCCCGATCGCTTCCATCAGCTTTCCCGTAATTTCAGGGATGCTTCCGAGGCCGTTCACTTCGTGCAGCGGCGTCAGCGTGGCCAGATAGGCAATGGCGGGGCGGGTCTCTTCTTCGAATATGCGGATGCGTTTGAGATGCGTTTCAGGATCTTTGTCGTCGAGACGCCCGGAAGTTTCCGCGCGTTTTTTGGCGCGTTCCAGCAGTACTTCCGGCGGTACGTTGATGTTTACGGCATGATGGATGCGGAGGCCGTTGCGTTGCAGGATGCGCATCAGCGCGTCCACCTGCGGAACGGTGCGCGGGTAGCCGTCGAGAATGATGCCTTTTTGATCCATATGTTCCCGGAGAATGCCTTCCAGCAAGGTTTCCATCACTTCGTCCGGCACCAGCTCGCCCTTTTCCTCATAACTTTGCATGGCTTTCCCTATAGGCGTTTGACGCGTTTTTTCTTCCCTGATATGATCGCCGGTGGAGATGTGTTCGTAGCCGAGTTCCTTTTCCAGTATTTCGCATTGCGTGCCTTTGCCCGAATAGGGAGGGCCGGTGATAAGGAGAATGTCCATGCGCTAAAATTACCTTTTATTTTCAAACTGAAATTGTGCAATATTACGGTTCAAAAAAGATAACATGCAGGCAATCATCGACGCAACGGAATCATTTGTAAAACGGGAGCTTGCGGGCGCGGAAGGCGGTCACGACTGGTGGCATATCCATCGCGTATGGCGGCTGGCGCGGCATATCGCTTCGCTGGAAGCGGCGGACGGGCTGGTGGTGGAGCTGGCGGCGCTGCTGCACGACATCGCGGATTCGAAATTCCATGACGGCGACGAAGAGGCCGGTCCCGCCAAAGCCGCGGCCTTCCTGCAAACGCTGCCGGCGCCGCAGCATACCGCGGAGCATGTGGTGAACATCGTGCGGCATATTTCTTTTAAAGGAGGGAACGAACGGCGCAGCTTTTATTCCCCGGAGCTGGGCATCGTGCAGGACGCCGACCGGCTGGACGCGCTGGGCGCGGTAGGTATCGCCCGGGCCTTTAATTACGGCGGTTTCAAACAGCGCGCGATGTACGATCCGGCCATTGCGCCCAACCTGCATATGACGAAAGAAGAATACAAAAATTCCACCGCGCCTACTATCAATCATTTCTATGAAAAGCTGCTGCTGCTGAAAGACCGCATGAACACGGCCACCGGCAAACGTCTCGCCGAAGAACGTCACCGGTTTATGGAAAACTGGCTGTCGCAGTTTTACCGGGAATGGAACGGGGAGGTGTAAGCGCCTACGCCTGCGCCATCTGCCGGCAATATTTTTTCCTGTATTCCTGCGGCGTTAGCCCCGTCACTTTTTTGAACACGCTCCGGAAAGTTTTCAGGTCGTTGTAACCCACGTCGTACATCAGCGTGCTGATGTTCTGCGCGTTTTGTTCGAGCGCTTTTTTGGCGGACTCGATCTTCACGCGCTGGAGGTATTCCAGCGGGGTGTTGTGCGTGGCGTTCTTGAACCGGCGGATAAAGTTCCGCTTGCTCATGCTGGTTTGCCCGGCGATCTGTTCGATGGATATGGGGAGATGATAGTTTTCTTCGATGTACGATTGCGCGCGGAGGATCTCGTCGTCCTCATGCCGCCGCTGCCCCTGGAATACGAGGAAGTGGCTTTGGTTCATCCGGTCGATGTCTATGGAGAACATTTTGCTGATCTGTATGCCTACGTCGCGGCCCACGAATTTTTCCACGAGGTACAGCACGAGGTTGAGCGATGAAAATGCGCCGCCGCTGGAATACACGCCGTCGTCGTCGGTGATCACACGGTCGCTGAGCACGCTGGCCTTCGGGTAACGCTGCTGCATGTCGGGGATGGCCATCCAGTGCGAGGTACAGGTTTTGCCGTCGAACATGCCCGCTTCCGCGAGGAAATAGCTGCCGAGGCAAAGGCTCGCCACTTCCGTTCCCATCTTTTGCATGCCGGAGATCCATTCCACGATGCCGCGGTTCTTTTGCAGCACGGCGTCCGGCTGCCCGTGAAAGGCGGGAACGATGATGAGGTCGGTGTTTTTCACCTCTTCCATCGATTTGTAGCAGAAAAACAGCGCGGGCACGTTCAGCTGGATGTGTTTGACCTTTTCGCTGACCAGCTCCACTTTAAACGCCGGTTCCTTGCCGGCCATTCCCAGCAGCTGATTGGCGCCTTCGAATACGTCCAGAACACCGGCAACGGCCGAAAGAATGGCTTCCTCATAAATTACCAGGGAAACTGTTTTCATGGTGATTTGTGCATTGATTATCGTAAATATAGGGCAAAGCGGCGGCACGAAATACCCCTTTTTGTGGCACATTTCCCCTTCGGGGGGCTACCGGCACCGCGGGCGGGAACAAATGCCACAGGCTTGTGCCGCTTCGTTTAAAGTCGTACTTTACCCGCCGTTGACCAAAAAAAAACATCTTGCTTATGCGTTTGTTACTGTCCGTATTCCTCCTGTTCAGCCTGCACCTTTCCGCCCAGCCTGTGAAAGTGGCCGTTGCCGGCATTTCCCACGGCCATTCCGGCTGGATACTCGGCCGCGCGGATAAAGGGGACATCCGGCTGGCGGGCATCTACGAGCCGGACACGGCGCTCGTGCGGCAGACGATCCGCCGCTACAAGCTGCCCAAAGCGCTTTTTTACACCGATCTCAACGCCATGCTCGATGCCGTGAAACCCGAAGCGGTGCTGGGTTTCGGCTCCGTGTACAGTCATCTGTCGGTCGTGGAGGCCTGCGCCCCGCGCGGCATTCACGTGATGGTCGAAAAGCCGATGGCCACCACGCTGGCGCAGGCATTACGTATGGACTCGCTGGCCGCCAGGTACAACATCAAGCTGCTCACCAATTACGAGACCAGCTGGTATCCTTCCGTTGCAAAAACGTTCCAGCTGGTGCACGACAGCGCCTACGCCGGCGCCGTTCGTAAAGTGGTGATACACGACGGCCACCAGGGCCCGAAAGAGATCGGCTGCAGCCCCGAGTTCCTCGCCTGGCTCACCGATCCCGTGCTCAACGGCGGCGGCGCGCTGATCGATTTCGGCTGCTATGGCGCCAATATCATGACCACCCTCATGAAAGGACAGAAGCCCCTGGCCGTGACCGCCGTCACCCGGCAGTTCAAACCCAAAGTATACCCGAAGGTGGACGACGACGCCACCATCGTGGTAGACTACGCCGATGCGCAATGCATCATCCAGGCGTCGTGGAACTGGCCGTTCAACCGGAAAGACATGGAAGTGTACGGCGACAAAGGCTACCTTTTCGCGCCGGACGCCAAAACGCTTATTCTGCGCAATTCGCAGCAGGGCGAAGCGCACACGCGGAAAGTGACCGCGAACGATATCAAAGTGTATGAAGATCCTTTCGTATACCTGGCCGCGGTAGTAAGAGGCAGGGAAACCGTTCCGCCTTACGGCGTATATTCCCGCGAAAACAACCTGATGGTAATGCGCATCCTGGAAGCTGCCCGCGAATCGGCGCGCAGCGGTAAAACCGTGGAAATAAAATAAAATTAACGCGCGTCATCCCCCGGAACCATGCCACTGCCCCCGCAAGGCACGGGATTTGAAGTCTAATGCCCGGACAGTAACAATTGACCGCCTGAAATTGTAATAGTAAGTAAAGGAAAAAACGCAGCCAATGGAATCCAACGATCAACCGGAGAAACCAGTCATTTCGAAGGGGCTCGACGCCTTCTTCATCAGCGTTTACGACATATTCAGGTTCATCAGCCGCTTTTTCAGGGAAGTGCTGCGCCCGCCTTTGGAAGTAAAGGAATTTATCCGCCAGTGTTACATGGTGGGGTATAAATCGCTGGCGCTCATCAGTCTTACCGGGTTTATCACCGGCCTGGTATTCACCAAACAAAGCCGCCCGTCGCTGGCGGAATTCGGGGCTACTTCCTGGCTGCCTTCGCTGATCTCCATCGCCGTGATCAGGGCGCTGGCGCCGCTGGTGACCGCGCTTATCTGCGCGGGCAAAGTGGGTTCGGGCATCGGCGCCGAGCTGGCGTCCATGAAAGTAACGGAGCAGATAGATGCGATGGAAGTATCCGCCATCAACCCTTTCAAATACCTCGTGGTCACCCGCGTGATGGCCTGCACCGTATGCCTGCCGCTGCTGATGGCTTACACGGCGCTCGTGGGCATGATGGGCTCGTACATCGACATTCACCTCAACGAGCAGACCTCGCTCGTCGCATTTTTCAACAAGGCCTTCAACGATATTTCTTTTCTCGACCTCATCTCCTCGTTCGTGAAATCCGTCACCTACGGGTTCACGATCGGCGTGGTGAGCTGCTACCTCGGCTACAATGCCTCGCAAGGCACCACCGGCGTGGGAAAAGCGGCGAACACGTCCGTGGTGGTGAGCATGTTCCTGATATTTATCGAAGAGGTCATTATCGTGCAGGTCGTCAATTCGATCCGCTAAAAAAGCATGAAAACATTTGTTCCAGAAATAGATTACGACAACACGGTGATCGCCATATCGGACCTTTACAAGTCCTTTGGCAGCAACCATGTGCTGCGGGGTGTGGACCTCCGGTTACACAAAGGGGAAAACATCGTGGTGCTGGGCCGTTCGGGCACGGGCAAAAGCGTGCTTATCAAAATAATCGCCGGTCTGCTCAAACCCGACGCGGGCACGGTGAACGTGCTGGGGCAGGAAGTGCCGGAACTCGGGCCGGTGGCGCTGCGCGAGCTGCGCATGAAAGTCGGTTTTTGTTTCCAGCATGGCGCGTTGTACGACAGCATGACGGTGGGGGAGAACCTCGCCTTCCCGCTCAAACGCAACGAGCCCGGCATGAAGGCCGAGCAGCGCGACAAGCTGGTGGACATCGTGCTCGACGCCGTAGGGCTTTCCGATACCATCGACCAGATGCCGGCGGAGCTGTCCGGGGGGCAGCGCAAGCGCATCGGCATCGGCCGCACTTTGATCCTGCGGCCGGAGATCATGCTGTACGACGAGCCTACGGCGGGTCTCGACCCCATCACCTGCACCGAGATCAACAACCTGATCAACGAAGTGCAGCGCAGGTTCAAAACCAGCTCCATCATCATCACCCACGACCTCACCTGCGCCCGCGCCACCGGCGACGAGATCGCGGTGATGAAAGAAGGAACGTTTATACGGAAAGGGAAATTCGACGAAGTATTTGCCGATAACGATGAGCTGATCCGGGAATTTTACGATTATAACTTCATTCAATAAACCATGAAAGATCAAAGCAACAAAAGAGCCGTGATAGTGGGCGTGTTCGTATTCCTCGGCCTGATCATCTTCGCCGCGGGCATACTCGTGCTGGGCGGGCAGAAAAAGAGCTTCATGTCGTCGCTGCAGGTAGTGGCCGTGTTCAGCGACATCGGCGGGCTCGCCAAGGGCGACAATGTTTGGTATTCCGGCGTAAAGGTGGGCACCATCAAAAGCATCACGTTCGAGGGGCCGCATGCCATCGCCGTGAGGATGGACATCGAAAAAAAGACCCGCGCTTTTATTCATAAGGACGTGCGCGCGAAGGTCAGCTCGGACGGGCTGGTGGGCAACAAGATCATCGCCCTGACCGGCGGTACGCCCGAAGTGCCGCCCGTGGAAGACGGCGATACGATCATCGTGGAAACCGCCATCAGCACGGACGAGATCATGAACACGCTGCAGGTGAACAATAAAAGTCTCGTGGAGATCACCGGCAACCTGAAAGAGATCACCAAAAACATCCGGAACGGCCAGGGCACTTTAGGCAAGCTGATCACGGACGATGCCGTGTACGCAAATCTCGAAGGCACGCTCGCCACTTTGCGGAAAACCGCGGCCAATACGCAGCGTCTTACGGAAGGGCTGGCCGATTATGCGGCGCGCCTGCAAACGCGCGGCACGCTGGCCAACGACCTCGTGACGGATACGGTGGTATTCAGTAAATTGCGGTCTACCGTTTCGCAGCTGGAATCGGCCGCGCAGGGTTTTGATACGGTGGTGGTGAACCTGAAAGGCGCGAGCGAAGGCATCAGCCGCAACCTGCAAAGCAGCAGCACGCCGGCGGGGGTGATATTGAATGATACGGCCACGGCTTCGTCGCTGAAAAATACCATCGGCAATCTCGAAACCAGTTCCGAAAAGCTGGATGAGAACCTGGAGGCGTTGAAGCATAATTTCCTTTTCAGAGGGTATTTCAGGAGGAAAGCGAAAGCGGAGGCGAAGGAGAAAGCGCGGCTGGAGCGGGAAGCGGGGAAGGAGTAAGAGATTATTCCGGAAGGTGTCAACACCTCCGGCGAGGAAAGAAAGATTAGCAAGAAGGAAGAAGGTGTTAACACCTTCAAACATTTCAGCCATAAAACGAACGGACCATGGAAGGACTCACTATCAGGGAAGCCACTTTAAACGACCTCGACGTGCTGCTCACTTTCGAGCAGGGCATCGTCTCGGAAGAACGCCCCTTCGACACGACGATCAAAGACGGTAAAGTGCATTACTACGACATCGCCGCGATGATCTACGAAACGCATATTTCCGTGGTGGTGGCCGAGCTGGACGGAAAGATCATCGGCTCCGGCTATGCCCGCATCGAAGACGCAAAACCGTACCTGAAGCACAGCAGCCACGCGTACCTCGGCTTTATGTACGTGCTGCCGGAATACAGGGGCCGGGGCGTCAATCAACGTATCATCGAAAACCTTGCCGAATGGGCGCGCGCCCGCGACGTTACCGAAATGCGGCTGGACGTGTACGACCAGAACGAAACCGCCATCCGCGCATACGAAAAGGCGGGCTTTCAAAGGCTGCTGCTGGAAATGCGGATGCCTATTCCACGGTAATGGCCGTTTTATTGTATTTGTTGCGGTACTCGACGGGCGAAAGTCCCGTCGTTTTTTTGAATACGGTGCGGAACGCCTTGTTGTCGGAATAACCCACATCGTACATGATCTCCGTGATGTTTTTCCGGCTCGTCTCAAATCCCTTTTTGGCGGCTTCCACTTTTACCCGCTGTATGTATTCGGATACGGTGTTGCAGGTCGCTTTTTTGAATCGGCGCTCGAGGCTGCGGCGGCTGATGGCGAACTGGGCCGTCAGCTGGTCCACTGTGATCTTTTCCTGGTAATTTTCTTCGATATAGGTCTGTATCTCCCGGATGGGATCGTCGTCGTGCTCCTTCTGCCCCTTGAACATCAGGAAGGCGGACTGGCTGCTGCGGTCGATCTCGATGGCGAAATATTTCGCGCACATGATCGCGATCTCGCGGTCGGTATACTTTTCCACGAGATGCAGCAACAGGTTCCAGAACGAATTGGCCCCGCCGCTGGAATAGATGCCCTGCTCGTCGGTAATGATCTGGTCGCTCACCAGGTTCACGTCGGGGAACATCCTGCGGAAATCGTTTACGGACAGCCAGTGCGTGGCGATCTGCCGGCCTTTCAGCAAGCCCGTGGAAGCCAGCAGGAACGCGCCCACGCAAAGGCTCGCCACTTCGGCGCCCCGGTGGTATTGCCCGCTGATCCAGGGGAGGAATTCCTTGTTGATGTCCACCACTTCTTCCATAACCCCGTTCACCGCCGGGATGATGATCAGGTCGGTTTTGGGCACCTTGCCCAGCACCGCGTCCGGCCGTACGGTAAAGGCCTTGTCGTACACCTGGCCTTCTTCCGAGATCCCCACCATCTGAACGTCGAAAAGCGCCGGCCTGTCGCGGCGCAGCAGGAATTCATTGCATTGGGTGAACATCCTGTAGGCGCCCTCTATACAGCCCAAAGCGGCGGCGCCCCGTGGTATGAGTATGGAAACGTGTTTCATGCTCCAAAAATAACGATAAAAAGTTGTCGCAACCTCCCCTGCAATTTGCCGTTTTTACACCCCGTACCGTAAGGGAACGGGAATTACATTTGTATCGCAAACCTGCGTAAAATGGTGGAAGTATTTAAAACGAATGTGAACCGCCCGCTGCTGGCAAAGCTGCTGGTCGGCATGATCGACGGGGAGCTCCCCGGCCACAAGGCCAATTTCGACCTGGAAGACTGCGACCGCATCCTCCGCGTGGTTTGCGAGGGAGGCGACATACAATCCGCGCGCATCATCGAGCTATTGGCCGGTTTTGGCTGCCGGGCGGAGATACTGGAAGACGAAACGCCTCCCGCCCGCCGGTTCTGATTTATGGCAAAACCCGCGGCGCTGGTACCATAGCGGCTCTTTTAACTTCATCATAAAAACTTTTACAATGGCAGTAGTAAGTCCTTATCTGAATTTCCAGCGCACCTGCGAGGAAGCCTTCAACTTTTACAAATCCGTGTTCGGCGGCGAGTTCGTGGGCGGCGGCATCATGCGGTTCGGCAGCATGCCTCCCGAACATTGCAAGCCCGGCGACGAGAACCTGGTGATGCACGTGGCGCTGGCTATCCCCGGCGGCAGCATCATCATGGGCAGCGACTTCCCCGATTCTTTCGGCCAGTTCAAAAAAGGCAACGACTTTTCCATCGCCATCGCCGCTGAATCCGAAGCGGAAGCAAAAAAACTGTTCGGCGCGTTGAGCGAGGGCGGAGCGGTGGATATGCCGCTTGATAAAGCGCCCTGGGGCGCATTGTTCGGCATGTGCAAAGACAAGTACGGCATCGCCTGGGGCGTTAACTACCAGTACGAGCCCATCCCGCAGCAGAACTAAACCGCCACATTACCTGATTGACAGCAAAGGCTTCCGGGCAAACCGCCCGGGGGCCTTTTTGGTTTTATATGCTTAATATTGTGTTGTAACAGTTAAACAGCGGCACATGGAATTAGGCATCAGCACCTTCGGTGAAGTAAGACCCGAAAACGTTTCGGGAGGCGCAACGGAATCGCATCTCAGGATGCAGGAATTGCTGGCGGAGGCGAAGCTGGCCGATGAAACGGGGCTGGACGTATTCGCATTGGGCGAGCATCACCGCCCGGACTTTATTATTTCCGCGCCGGAAGTGGCGCTGGCGGGCATTTCCACCATTACAAAAAACATCCGGCTGAGCAGCAGCGTTACCGTGCTCAGCTCCGCCGACCCGGTGCGCACTTTCCAGCATTTCGCCACGCTCGACCTGCTCAGCAACGGCCGCGCGGAGATCATGGCGGGGCGCGGCAGCTTTACGGAATCGTTCCCGCTTTTTGGTTACAGCCTGGGTGACTACGACGCGCTTTTTATCGAAAAGCTCACCATGCTGATGGAGATCAACCGGCAGGAGACCATGAGCTGGAAAGGGCGTTTCCGCGCGCCTTTCAGCAACCGCGGTATTTACCCGCGGCCCTTGCAGCCCTCGCTGCCCATCTGGCTGGCGGCCGGCGGCACGCCCGCTTCCGCGAAACGCGCGGGCCGGCTGAACCTTCCGCTGATGTTCGCCATCTTAGGCGGCAGGCCCGCGCAATACGTGCCCTTCATCAACTTGTACCGCGAAGCCGCCGCGGAAGCCGGTCACGACCCGGCAAGGCTCCAGCTGGGCATCAACTCGCAGTTTTATGTAGCCGAAGATTCCGAACAGGCGGCGGACGAATTTTATCCCTCCTACGAAATACTCATGAACCGCGTAGGCCGCGAACGCGGCTGGCAGCCGATGACGCGCGAACAGTTCGAATACCTGCGCCTGCCTGACGGGCCGCTGTTCGTGGGCAGCGTGCAGGAGATCATCGACAAGATCGTTTACCAGCACGGACTGTTTAACCACACCCGTTTCCTGGCGCAGATCGTGAAGGGGTATATCCATCATGACAAGGTGCTAAGCGCCATCCGGCTGTTCGGCGAAAAAGTGGCCCCGGCGGTGAAAGCGGCGATCGGGTAGGGGCGCTTTCGTGTATTCGTGCAGGTTAGCACTTTTTATGCCCGCGGCGATGAAAATTTGCTGAATCCCGCAGGATTTTTTTATATCTTGCCCTCTCAAACAGGAAATGGTGTCTTCCTGACCCAACCGCTCTAAACAAGCTGATGGCGCCTGCAAATCCCGACGGCAATAATGCCGCCGGTAAGTTATTTGTAGGTATGAAAAATTTCCTCCGCAATTTCGAACAAATCTTTGTAGCCAGACATCTTCTTTTCTGGACGCTGATAGCCGTGCCTGTGGCGCTGCTCGCCGGTTCCGCCGTGGCTTTGTTCCTCTGGCTGCTCGACTTCGTGACCGTGTTCCGCTGGCAGCATGACTGGCTGCTGTACCTGTTGCCGCTGGCCGGCGTGCTGATCCATTTTATGTACAAAGCCGCCGGGAAAAATGCGGAAGCGGGCAACAACCTCATCATGGACGAGATCCACCAGCCGGGCGGCGGCGTACCTGCCCGCATGGCCCCGCTGGTACTGGCTACCACCATCATCACGCACCTGTTCGGCGGCTCCGCCGGGCGCGAAGGCACCGCGGTGCAGATGGGCGGCAGCATGGCGCAGCTGCTGGTTACACTTACCGCCGGTGTGGCGGCCCTGTTTG